>CALFMA010000290.1 GCA_937880065.1 uncultured Ruminococcus sp. | reverse complement strand
CCGCTTCCTGTAACTCTCATTGCCTGATAAACATAAGAACGGCCGGACAACGGATCACGGATAGCACCGCCAAGGCAGGTAGCCGCACCGCCGAAAGGCTCAATTTCTGTGGGGTGGTTGTGAGTTTCGTTCTTGAACATAAGAATCCAGTCCTCAATCTCACCGTCAACATCAACCTTGATTTTTACGGAGCAGGCATTGATTTCCTCACTCTCGTCAAGGTCGGGAAGAAGTCCGTCAGCTTTAAGCTTCTTAGCTGCAATTGTACCTAAATCCATAAGAGTAATTGGCTTGTCAGTTCTGCCAAGTTCCTCACGGACATTGAGATACATCTCATATGTGTCCTTGATATAAGGAGTAATTACGCTTACATCTTCAACATTTGTAAGGAATGTTGTGTGACGGCAATGGTCTGACCAGTATGTATCAATCATACGGATTTCTGTAATTGTAGGGTCACGATGCTCTGTATTGCGGAAATAATCCTGACAGAACTTAATATCGTCATAATCCATAGCAAGTCCGAACTCGCTTACAAATGCACGAAGTCCCTTTTCGTTGAGGTTGATAAAGCCTTCAAGAGTTTCAACTGTTGTGGGAATTTCATAATTTGTATCAAGAGAATCAACTGTATCAAGGGAAGCCTCACGGCTTTCAACAGGGTTGATGATGTAGGATTTGAGCTTTGCAAATTCCTCATCTGTAATATTGCCGTCAATAATGTAAACTCTTGCATTTCTTACACGGCATCTTTCGCCCTGACGAAGAATCTGAATACACTGCTCACAGCTGTCTGCACGCTGGTCGAACTGACCGGGCAGATACTCAACAGCGAATACTCTTTCGCCCTCTGCAAGTACGGGAAGTTCGCTGTAAACAACGTCAACAGCAGGCTCGGAGAAAACTGTGCTGATTGCAGCATTGAAATCCTCCTCTGTAAGTCTGTCAGCGTCATAGCGGTTCAGCACTCTGATATTCTTGATATCAAGTCTGAGTGCAGTTTTGATGTCGCTGAGAACTGACTGAGCCTCAACGGCAAACTCTGGTTTCTTTTCGGAATAAATTCTGAATACGGACATAATTACTTCTATCTCCATTCTCCCTGTCGGGATATTTTTGCACGTAATTTCTTACGTGTAATTATCGTCGGCAATTCTGCCAATGCAGTATCCATTACTGCACTCTTCTATTATAACATAAAAAATCGAATTACGCAAACATTTTTTTGAATTTTCTCGAAAAACTTTTATAATTGTATGGTCGGGTGCGTGTCCTTGGTGAAATTCTGTGGAATTTTCACGTTCAAACAGCACGGGAATGGTTTTTCCCACAAGATTTTCAAGATATTTTCGGGATAATCTCTCACCTGCCGCTTTCATTCTGTCGGCACGTTCCTCCTTGATTTTCTTGGGGAACTGTTTCATAGCGGCGGCAGGCGTACCTTTTCTTGGGGAATACTGAAAAACGTGAATTGCAGAAAATCCTACTTTCTCAACAAAAGCAAGGGATTCGGCAAATTCCTCCTCCGTTTCTTCTGGGAATCCCACCATTATATCGGTTGTGAATGCGGCATCGGGGAAATAACTGCGGATTTTCTCGACAATTTCATAGTATTCGTCGGGTGTGTACTTTCTGTTCATTCGTTTGAGAACCGTCGCACTTCCGCTTTGCAATGACAAATGAAACTGTGGGCAGAATTGCGGAAACGCTGAAAGACGCTTCAAATCCTCATCGGTAAGCATTTCAGGCTCAATTGAACCAAGTCTTACACGGTCAATGCCCTCGGTATTACAGCAGATTTCAACGGCATCCACAAGCCGCAAACCAAACTCCATTCCGTAAAATGCAAGGTTAATTCCCACAAGAACGATTTCCCTGTGGCCTGCTTCCGCAAGGGATTGGGCTTCGATTTTTACCGATTCTATGGGCTTGCTGCGGCATCTTCCACGGGCATAGGGAATTATGCAGTATGAGCAGAAACAGTTGCAGCCGTCCTGAATTTTCATAAATGCCCTTGTCTGACTGAATGTGCTTTCATAGGGAATTTCTTCGAATTCTTCTCCCCTTACAAAATCGGGAACGTGAATAATCCTCGATTTTTCAGCCAATGCCTGCTGTGTAAAGGCAACGATTTTATCCCTGTCCTTTGTGCCTGTAATAATATCGGCTTCGGGGCAGATTTCGTCGATTTTCTCATTGCTCTGAGGCAGACAGCCTGTGAGAATTATGACGGAATCGGGATAAACTCGCCTTAACCGCCTTACGGTATAGAGAGATTTTTTATCTCCGCTTCCCGTAACGGTGCAGGAATTGATAAAAAACACATCAGCCTCGGACTCGGATTGTGCAACTTCAAATCCTTGAGAGATAAAATCGCTCCTTAGACACTCTGTTTCATACTGGCTGACCTTGCAGCCAAAAGTTATAAAATAAACTTTATACATATTTCACACCATTTTCTATCATATAGTCAATGTTTAATCTGCACAAAAATCAATATCCGCTTTTGTGCAGGGTGAATAATTATTCTTTATTCCCAAAAATACAAATGAGAATAAGCACATTAATTGCCAAAATGCCGAATTTGTAAAAAACCCCTTGACATAGCGGAATTTTAATGTTATTATATATGTGCGGAAGGGAAATCCGCAAAGGAAAAAGGCATAAACAATAAAAAACATCTATTCACACTCAGGAGGTAAAGATTATGACAAAGACAATGGTATCACTTCAGCAGATTAACGACGTTAAGGAGTTCGTTAACACAGTTATGAAGTATGAATTCGACATCGACCTCGTATCAGGCAGATACGCTGTTGACGCTAAGTCAATTATGGGTATTTTCAGCCTCGACCTCTCAAAGCCAATCGAGCTTAACATCCACACAGATGACGCTGAAAAGTTCATGGCTGACATCGACAGATTCATCGTTAAGTAATCTGTCATTTCTGACGACTATACATAAAACACCTTTCGGGGTGTTTTATTTTTTTGCAAAAATTCCCAGAAATCACCTGTATATTTCATCTCATTTCTGCAATAATAATTTCAGGCGTTAAAAATCACAACGCTTGAAAAGAGGTGTACACAAAATGTGGGACAAAATAGCACTTATCCTCCTCATCATAGGAGGCATCAACTGGGGACTTGTGGGAATTTTTGACCTCGACTTAGTTGCATGGATGCTTGGTGGTGCAGGCAGTCTTGCCGCAAGAGCAGTTTATATTCTCGTGGCAATTTCAGCAGTATGGTGCATTTCCCTCCTGTTCAGAAAGAACGAGGAATTTGCAGTAAGCACAGCACACCAGTAAAATCGGTATCCCTGTGATGCCGTGGGATACAAATAAGAGGCAGGAGATAAGCGACGCTTTTCTCTTGCCTCGAATTTTTATTAGTCGCTAACGTAAGGAAGAAGTGCAATCTGTCTTGCCTTCTTTACAGCAACTGTAAGCTCACGCTGGTGGAATGCACAAGTGCCTGTAACTCTTCTGGGAAGAATCTTAGCTCTCTCAGTCATGCACTTTCTCAGCTTAGCGAGATCCTTATAGTCAATTCTCTCAATTCTGTCCGCACAGAACATACAAACCTTCTTGCGGGGCTTCTTTGAGGGACGAGAATTTCTCTCTCTTTCCATGACAATTTCTCCTTTCGTAATATTGATTCAGCTTAAATTTTCGATTAGAATGGTACATCGCCGTCGCTGAGGATTTCTTCAAAATCCCCTGCATTTCCGTAAGACATACTTTCATTAGCAGGTGCAGACTGCTGTGGAGCTGCCTGCATTGGTGGTGCCTGATAATTATTATAGTTATTGTTGTAACCGCCGCCATAATTGTTATTATAGCCGTTGTTACCGTCATTGTAGCTATTACCGTTTGTTCCGCTTTCCTGCTTAGAGCCGGTGAACTCAACATTATCTACGAAAACTTCAGTTGTGTAATGAGTTACATCCTGATATTTTCTGTCCTGATAGCTGCCTGTTCTCAGCGAACCTTCAACGCAGATCATACTTCCCTTACGGAAATAACGTGAAACAAACTCAGCTGTCTGTCGCCACGCTACACAAGTGATGAAATCAGCCTGTCTTTGACCTGAATTCTTATCAACAAAGTTTCTGTTGATTGCTACAGTGAATCTACAAGAAGAAATACCGCTCTGAGTTTGTCTTAACTCAGGATCAGCAGTAAGTCTGCCCATCAAAATAACTTTGTTCATCTGACATCCCCCTTTTTAATGAAATACGGATTATTCAACAACTGTTACCAATGAACGAAGAACGCCGTCTGTGATGTTAAGACGTCTTGAAAGCTCAGCAGGATACTCAGGCTTTGACTCGAATGTGTAAATTACGTAGTAGCCCTCTGTTTCGTCCTCGATAGGATATGCAAGCTTACGCTTACCCCAATCCTCGTTGACTTCAACAGCTTCAGCATGACGCTCGATTCTCTCCTTGAACTTCTGAACGAGAGCCTTCATAGGCTCCTCTCCGTTCTTGAGGCTGAATACAACCATTACCTCATATTTTGCGGATACCTTTGCCATTTCTGTACACCTCCTTCTGGATTCTGCCTGCAACTTGCGGCAGGCAAGGATAACTGTATCATATCACATGATACTTGAATATTATACCACATCTCCCGAAGCTTGTCAAGAGCCGTTTTAATTAAAAAGCAGCCGATTTACCTGCTGTTTTTTGATTATTGTGACAGCTTTCCGCATAATATTTACTGTACAGACTATTGCGGAAACGTCAGTGATGTGGTATAATTGTACGGGAGGTTTTATTATGGGAATTATTGAACTTTTGGCACTTGCTGTCGGACTGAGCATGGACGCATTTGCGGTCTCGGTCTGCAAGGGCTTATCGTGTAAAAAGGCGAGTTTTTCGGGCATGGCAAAATGCGGAGTCTGGTTCGGAGGATTTCAGGCATTGATGCCGTTGGCCGGTTATTTCCTCGGGGTGAGTTTCGCTGATTTTGGGGTGTATCGGCTCTCCGAAAGTACCCGCCGTAGAAGAAAAAACGAAATAAAAAATTTAAAACAAGTAATAGAAGGAAGAAAAGATTCAAAAGCAACATATGCATATGAAAGATGTATAGAAGAAATGTATAAAAATATGCCATATAGTTTATATAAATATGGAAATATAAAACTTACGCATATTGCTATGCAAAGTGCAAAAAATATATTATTTTTGCCATATTTTTCATTTTTTGTTATTTGCAATAACATAAATAGCAGATAATCTATTATAAAATTGTTTATAATAATATACTCAAAATATATAATCATACTACCCCTATTTTTATTAAAATATTTTGGTAAAAAATATATATAAATATCTTATTTAATACACGCATC
>CALFMA010000289.1 GCA_937880065.1 uncultured Ruminococcus sp. | reverse complement strand
CATTGCAAAAGAATTTTTTAATTAAGAATTATGAATTAAGAATTAAGACAAGGGTTATTATGAGGCATTCCCGTTTTTGATTTTTATTAAATCTTCGATAAATTTTTGTACACAAGATTCAATCTCTTCTTCAGTTGAATATATGCCATAACTATATAAAATCGCACTAATCCCTGGATTATCCCTATACTTTAAATTGCCATCACCAAGGATATTATCTAATGTATTTGTTTGATATGCATGAATTACATTATTCAAATAATCTCCTATATCAGGGTTAAGCGTATATTGCTTAAAATCAGGATTACCACCTGTTTTATCTATTATTGTGTGATACATATAGAAAAATTTTACACAATTTCTTATTTCATCATCGGTATAATCACTAAATTTTTCAATTAATACTTCGTTATTTATTGTGAAATCTTTATTTAACATTGCAAGTAATATTTCTGCTTCTATACCACCGGTAACATAGTCATTGTAATAAGTTTCAATAGCATATCCTTGCATTATATCGTCACGTAGACAATCTGAGTGCCATTCAAAAGCTGCGTATTCCGTTCCTATATTTTCCAATGCCAATAAATCATCTTCGGGTTCTTGTTCCTGTCCTCCATTGATAAAGTCGAAAAATTCAGCTGTTCCTCCTGTAGCGATGTAGGCATAATATGCAAGAACGTATGAAGCGTCGGACGCATCGATAATACTGTTTTCATCAACATCTGCACATTGTTTCTGTAAGGAGCTAAACGTTACAGCACCACCTGTAGAAACTGTTGAATATTCACTTAAAATCAATGAAGCATCAGCAGAGTCAACAGTGGAGTTCATATTTGCATCACCAAGCAGCAGCTTTGTTTCCCCCGAAGCATTGGCGGAGGGCAAAGCAACCCCAACGCAAAAAAAGGCTGATAAAATTGATGATATAAGTTTCTTTTTAATCATAAATACCACCTAATTTAACGAATTAAAGCCGTTAGCTAATGGCTAAAAGCTAAAGGCTAACGGCTAAAAAATTAATACTTAAACTCTCCCTTTCCGATAAATTCACGGATGAGGGCATCTCTCGGCACAAGTTCGTTGTCCATAGGAGCAAGGGACGAAAGGATTTCAATAACATCCGAAAGCTCCTGCTTATTCTCCATAAGACGCAGGTCATCAAGGAGATTATAGCGGTAAACGCTCATTTCATACGCTAAAAATGTGTCAATATCATAGTCGGAGCGTGTCTTGTAGGGCATAATATACTTATTCTCCCCTGCCTGAACGCTGTTGTACATACTCATAGTTTCATCAAGACTTCTCTTGCGGAAATTCCTGTCACGTATCATACGACGCATAAGACGTATTTTCGCAGGATTAAGCACAATGCCCTCCTTTGTGATACGTGTGCGGACGCTGACATAAAGCTTGTAAAGCTTACTGTCGGGAACTGTTATAACATCGGGATTGAGAGCGTGAATACCCTCGAAAATTACCGCATCACCGTGCTTTCTCTCGAAAGGCTTTGTTTCATCTGAACGGGCGGATTTCGCAAAATCATACTTGGGAATTTCAATTGGCAGGCAATCCTCAATGGCTTCAATCTGCACATTGAGCAAATCCTTGTCAATTCTGTCGGGTGATTCAAGGTCAACCTTTCCCTGTGACGCCAGCTCTTTTTCCTCATCAGACAGGGATTTAAAGTAGTTATCCATAGAAATAGTATGACAGCCGCAGCCCAGTTCGCCTAAAAGCTTTGTAAGCATAAATGCGGTTGTGGTTTTTCCCGAACCCGACGGACCTGCAAGAAGAATAACAGGTCTGTTTTCTATATTTGATGCGATTTTCTCTGCAATCTGCTTCAACTGATACAAAAATATTTCGTTTGTCTGTATTGCGTATTTTTCGGGATTGTCGCAAATCCCCTTATTTATTCTGTTAACCTCTATATTCATATAAATAGTACTCCTTAAATTTGGGTAAAGTTAAAATTTGGATAAAGTTAAAATGCGGTGAGGGGAAATCTCACCGCATATTTTCAGTTTAGAGTTTTCGCCTTATCTCTGCTCACAGATAAGCTTCATAGCTGTTCTGTCTTCGCCGTCAATCTGGATATTAGCGAAAGCGGGAATGCAGATAAGATCAATTCCGATTGGAGCAAGGTAGCCTCTTGCAATAGCAATAGCCTTAACTGCCTGATTAGCAGCACCAGCACCAACAACCTGAACTTCTACTGACTTGTGTTCTCTTATGACTCCTGCAATAGCTCCTGCAACTGAGTTGGGTGATGATTTGGTTGAAACTTTTAAAATTTCCATAGTGTAGCCTCCTGTCTGGATTTTGGTTTAATAAATAATTTAATGTCAGAAAAAGCACCGAATTCAATCGGTACCTTTACCTTAATAATATTATACCACATAAATAATTATTTTTCAATATTCTAACTGTACCTTTTTTTGTGTGATTTTTTGTGCAATTTTAACAATAAAATACACACTTTTACAAAATAGAGCAAATTATTAGACATATGTCGTTTTATCGTATAATAATTCTTTCAATGCTTATTGCCTTGCCTTTTTTCTCATCAAATTCCACAACAACGCCGTTTAAGAAACATTCGCCCTTGGCTTCGTTGAATTTCGCAGGCATATGAAAACGGAATTTGTCAATAATTATACTTGAATCCACACCAAGGCAGGAATTTTCCACACCTGTCATTCCCACATCGGTGATATATGCCGTATGACCGCCTAAAACAGCCTCATCAGCTGTCTGCACGTGGGTATGTGTACCGAAAACTCCCGTAACTTTTCCCGTGAGATAATGCCCCATAGCCTTTTTCTCGGAGGTGGCTTCTGCGTGAAAATCAAGGAAGATGTTGGGAGTTGAAATATCGCTGAGAATTCCGTCAATTGCAGTAAATGGGTTATCGAGCTGCTCCATAAAAGCCGTTCCCATAAGATTTACAACAGCCACGGAATAGCTGCCCATATCGAGAACGCATACGCCCTTTCCGCAAGCACCGCCATTGGGATAATTGGCAGGTCTTACTATATAATCCGCAGAATCCAGCAGGGAATAGACCTCTTTGCGGCGAAAAACGTGATTTCCCGTAGTTATAACATCAGCACCGGCATTTATGAGAGAATCAGCGGAATCGGGAGTAATACCGTTTCCCTGTGCGGAATTTTCGCCATTTACAATAGTTATGTCGATTTTATGCTTTTGCTTAATGCTGTGAAGTACGCTGCGGAGGAAGTCACAGCCTGAATGTCCCACAACATCGCCTATAAATAAAAGTTTTTTCAATACTTAATCTCCTTTTTTCTTATTCTTAATTAGTATATCATTTATTTTGAATTGTGTCAATACAGATTTTCAGCCTGCATAAATCAACAGCAAACGAATAAAACCACCGCCCGCAGCTGAATTACATAGGGGCAATAATAAAAGGCTGCCCGAAAGCAGCCTTCGTATTACTTGTGAAGATATTCACGAACAAGTGACTGAAGCAGTTCATCACGGTCAATTTTGCGGATGAGGCTTCTTGCATTATTATAAGTCGTTATGTAGGTCGGATCCTCTGAAAGGATATAGCCCACAATCTGATTAATCGGATTATAGCCCTTTTCCACAAGAGCGTCATAAATCACGGTTAGATTTTTTCTGAGTTCAGCTTCCTTGTCCTCTGTTACCTTGAAAGTCATTGTCTGGTCGAACATATCAAATGCACCCTCCTGTAAAAAATTTATAAGATATATTTTTCTTATTATATTATTATAACCGAAAATCAAAAAAAATGCAAGGGTATTGGAATTATTTTACAATTTGTTTATAATTTCCCCCTTGAATATGTAATCCCAATCCCTGTTTTCAAGGATTGGCAATCTGATTAACAGCAGCCTGTACGCTTTACAAAGCTGTTGCAGTCGGTACATTCGGGAACTGTAGGATTACTTTCATGAGTTCCCACAGAAATACAGCCGAGGGAGCAGTAATTCTCCGTTACCATATTGTGCTTGCACTGTGAAACGGTACATTTGATGCAGTCATTTTTCTGCTTGTTATCCATATTTGACATAATGAACAACTCCTTTTCATTTTTTTGCTGCGTGAGCAATTACATTATGCCTCCAAAAATAAAAGATATACACGAATAAAAAAATTATCCTGTGAAATAATAATAGGGAATCTCTAAAAACCACAAAGGAGCAAATATGTCGATTATTCTCATTCGTTCCCTTATTTTATACATTGTTGTTATATTCGTTGTCCGCCTTATGGGCAAACGTCAGCTTGGTGAAATGCAGCCCTCGGAACTCGTTATAACTATTCTTATTTCAAATATTGCAACTCTGCCGCTGGAGGATACGGAAATTCCTCTGATTATCGGTGTAACGCCGATTTTAGCCCTTGTATGCTATGAAGTTTTCGTATCGTGGCTCATTCTCCGCCTGCCTTTTTTCAGAAAAATTATGTACGGCAGTCCGAAAATTATTATTAGCAACGGTAAGATAAATCGCTCTGTACTGCGTGATTTGCGGCTTTCAGTTGACGATATTATGACGGCTATGAGAACTCAGCAGATTTTCGACATATCCGAGGTGCAGTTCGCCATTGTTGAAACTACAGGCAGTATATCCGCTGTAAAAAAGCAGGTCAAGGATACTCCCGACAGGACTGATTTAAAAATCAAGGCTGAAAACAGCGATCCGCCGCAGGTAGTTGTATCTGACGGAAAAATTCTCCCCACAGCACTCAATTCTATGGGATATAATGAGAAATTCGTGGAAAATCAGGCTAAAAATGCAGGTCTTACCGTTGAGGAAATTTTCATAATGACAGCCGACGGCAAGGGAAATGTGTACATTGCTCCGAAAAACGACAATATTTCGCCATATACAGCCAAAAAGGAGGATTAATATGACACGGTTGAAAATCAGCTTATTTATAATAGCCGCCCTTATCGGCACAAGTATTTATCAAGGGGTATGGGTTGGCAAAGAGTGCGTTTCACTTATGGAGCAGACGACACAGGCGGAGGAATTTTTCCGCAGCGGCAATACTGAAAAATCTATGGATATTACCGCTGAATTGCAGGAAAAATGGGAGGATTTCCGCAAAGGCGCATCGGTTTTCGTGCGGAATAACAAGCTGACGGAACTTGACCGACTTGTTGCCCGTGTTCATCATCTTGCGGAAAATGAAAGCGAGGAACTGTCCTCGGAGCTGACTGAACTTTATCATCTTCTTGAATTGCTGAAAAACAGCGAAATTCCCAAGTGGACAAGTGTTTTTTGAATGAAAAATTTCGGCGGATAACGTAATATAGCCGATTTGTACCATTACTTCAAACAATATCCCATTGTATCAACAGAGGATGGATAATATCCGCCCCTACACAAAATTCGGCTATTGCTCCACCAATTAAACCTTGCCAAAAAGACGGCAATCGTTAAGACTGCCGCCCATAATTTTTAATTCTTAATTAACCCACC
>CALFMA010000288.1 GCA_937880065.1 uncultured Ruminococcus sp. | reverse complement strand
GAGTAGTGCTACAGGTTTTGTAACCGAAGCATGGGACAACATGATTGAAGGTGGTAAACAAGCTTGGGAAGGTATCAAAAAAGTATTTGGAAATGTAGCATCATGGTTCAAGAACATCTTCTCTAACGCATGGAAAGGTGTCATTAAAGTGTTTAGTGTAGGAGGAGAAATCTTCGTAAACATTAAATTCAAAATCGCCCTCGACAACATATTCATGAACCTCATTAAGATCAGGCTCATTTTCATTATTCATCGATTGAGCGAGAGAATCTTGAAAACCAATAGTGTTTGCTGCATCTGTGGTGGGTATATACAAATCTGCTGCACAGCAAATCAATGCCAGTGCGGCTAAAAATGCGGTTAATTTCTTCATAATATTACCTCCAACTTCTATAGTAGGTATATTATACCATAAAAAAATAATAATTTCAAGTAGTAAGGAGAATTAAAATGAAAATTACAGTTTTAATTGAAAACAGCTCCGATTGTGAACTTGCAAAGGAGCATGGTTTAAGCCTGCTCATTGAAACATCGGATAAAAAAATCCTGCTCGATGCAGGTTGTTCTGAATTATTTGCAAATAACGCAGATAAGCTGAAAATTGACCTTTCAGATGTTGATTTTGCTGTTCTCTCCCATGGTCATTACGACCATTCAGGGGGATTTGACGTATTTTTTGAGAGAAACAAAAATGCTGTCCTCTATGCAAGAGCAGGTGCGGACGGCAAATATTACTCCCCTAACGGCGGTATTCACGAAATCGGAGTACCTCAGAAAGTTCTTGATTATACCGACAGAATTGAATATGTATCGGATAACAGACAGATTTTCGAGGGTGTTTATCTCGTTGGTCATAATACTCCCGATTTGCAGAAAATTGGCGAAAAAGTAAAGCTTTACAAAGGTGAACACGGTGAAATAGTTCCCGATGATTTTTCTCACGAACAAAGCCTTATTTTTGACACGCCAAAGGGATTGATTATTTTCAATAGCTGTTCTCACGGAACTGTTGCGAATATTATCTGTGAAACTAAGGAATTTTTCGGTGATAAGCCTATTTATGCCTATGTGGGCGGACTTCATATGCTTGGAAAAACTCCCGACGGCAAGGAAATCTGTTCATTCACAGATTTTGAGGTGGATGAGCTTTGCGATTTGATAAAAAAGGAGAAAATCACATATCTCTGCACAGGTCATTGTACTACTATTGACGGCTATGATAAGGTTAAGGAGCGACTGGGTGACACGGCGGTGAAGCTTATAACTGGACTTCAATTTGAGTTGTAATCTGTTAACCTTGGTTTACAGTATGTGATAAAAACAATATAAATCAGCAAAATTATTGTGCGGTATGCTATAAAGTATACCGCATTTTTTGTGCATACATACGAAATTTAAGAAAATTTTCAGATACTTTGACTTTTTTGCCCTTTAAAATCACTTAGTTATGAAAGCTATTTAAAGCGGCACTCCCCTGCCCTTAAATAAAATTTCAAAGGAGGCTTTACTATGAAAATTTTATCAATTTTTACTGCACTATTAGTTGCTGTTTTAATGCTGATTAATGTTAGTTCTTGCAGTAATCAGAAAGAAAACTCATTGCCGCAAGTGGAAAATGAGATTAGTGAAAATAAATATGATATTCCAACTACTGAAAAAAAAGAAGATATTCAGCTTACTTATGCTGTAAAAGGAACTATTCTGCCCGATGAAGCTGAAATAATAAAAGAATTCAATGCTGCACCTAATGGATATTTTATTGAAATTATAGATTATTCAAGTTATCTTTCGGAAATGGACTTAGGCGGTGCAGGTGACCAGCTGCCAATCAATGTATATACAGATGAAAGTATGGCAGCAATGAATATTCAGGTTGCACAAGATTTTATAAATGGAAAAATTGACATTATTTCTTCCGATATGCTTGGTTCGGTAAAATTTGAGTCATTTATAAATAAAGGTGCTTTTGCAGATTTATACAGCTTTATGGAAAAGGATTCACAAATTAATACGAATACTATAAATAGTCATATTTTGAGTCTTTATGAGAACAACGGCAAACTTTTTCAGCTTCCTTGTTTTTTTACAATTGATACTCTGTTCGGAGAAGAAAAATACGTTGGAAACAAAGAAAACTGGACTTTTGAAGAATTCATAAACTGTTGGAACAAAATGTCTGAAAATGCTCTTATTGACGGATATGCCACAAAACGAAACGTCTATATGATAGTGGTAAAACAACAAATAGGTTCATTTGTCGATTTCTCAACCGGTCGTGTATCTTTTGACAGTCCTGATTTTATCAAATTAATAGAGTTCTGTAATTCGTTTTCTGATAGTGGGAAACAATATGTTGAATACGATTATAATGCTCCACAGTTTGTAAGGCACAAATATATAAACGGGTTTAATTCTTTTCATTTAGAAAATTATACTTTTGACGGCTCTGAATATACATTTGTCGGCTATCCCTCGGAAAACGGAAATGGTGCTTATATAAGCAGCTATGGTAAAATATATGCAATAAATTCGTTGATTTCAAAAGAACGTCAGCAAGGTGCATGGGAATTTATCAAAACTTTTGTTGATGAGGATTATCAGAAAAATAATTATATTGAGTATGATGAACAACATAATTTCTATGGATATGAAAATGGATTTCCAATAAATGTAAATGCCTATAATGAAATGGCGGCAAAAGCCATTAATGGAGATTTTGTTAATGAAAATGAGGTGGAGAAAAATGAAAAAGGAACACTAACAAAAAGTGAATTTGATAGACTTACTGAATATATAAATTTTGTAAAATGCAGGGAAAATTCTGTAAGCCAACCTCTTTTATCAATAGTTGATGAAGAAGTATACAGTTATTTTGACGGAAATCAATCTGCGGAAAAAGCCGTATCGAATATTCAAAACAGAATTACAATTCTTGTAAGTGAAAACAGTTAATCATTATGAATCTTTTAGTCTTAAGGAGGCTTTACTATGAAAAAATTATTATCATTAACTCTTACCCTTGCTATGCTGATTTCAGCAGTTTCCTGTAATGAAACAGGTGAAAAGAAATCAGAGCCGAAGCAAAGCTACACCGCCGAGAAAATGAGCGTTGCGGCTTACAAAAAGGAAGCTTTGCCCTTGCCTGAAAATATGCAAATGGTGTATACAATTATGCCATACAACAACGGCAAAGACTTTCTTATGCTTGGTACAAGCACACGTACACCTGAGATATGGAAAGTCAAAGGGGATTTTTCGGAATCTGAGATTATTGAATATCCCGAATTTGATGTTGGAGTGAATTATAATCTTACAGCTACCAATGACGGTACTATTGTGCTTTTTGTATGCCACGCTGATTACGGCGATTTACCGCCAATTCCGCTGTATGAATACCCCAACGAAGAAGAAATGAAAAAATATGACGAAGTGGCTGAATACTCGTTTATGATTAAAACGTATTCACCTGACGGAAAGCTTAAATCAGAAGTTACAGTTGAGGATTTCGGAGTAGTTCCCGATAAATCGGTAAATTTCAAGAACCTATATTCCGACGGTGAAATTGTAATTGCTGAAATCAACGGCGGATTTGAAATGTTCGACTTCAACGGAAAATATCTCGGAGAATTCAGAACAGACAAAGGTGAGGTTGACTGCTTCGGGCAGGATAATCAAGGAAATCTTATCTGTGCTTTGAAAAATGAAGTTGATGAAAAAGAAATTCTCACATTCTGCAAGGTTGAAAAAGACGGCAAGCTTACAGAATTAAATAATACCGAATACAATTTCGATGAAACGGTTTACGAAATGCAGGCTACAAGCGGTGTTTACAGCCTGCTCCTGCGTACAAATTCACAGTTATACGGTGTAAAATCCGACACACAGGAAATCGTTTCGCTTTTTGATATTTCAACTTCGGGTTATTCCACAAATTATATCGAGGGCTACAGCGTTATGCCTGACGGAAATATTGCTCTTATGCTGAATAATTCAAAAGAATGGAAAGTTGAACTGAAAAAGTTTATTCCCCGAACAGAGGAAGAAATAGCGAATTTAAAGACAATCACTCTCGGTGTTGAGGGTGACGGTATGTTTATCGAAGAATATGTAAACGAGTGGAATGACGGCGGAAATGATTTTCTTGTGGAGGTTGTAAAATACAGTGCAGATTATGAAGACAGAGATGCTGTATTTGACCAGTTAAGACAAGACGCTATTTCAGGCAATCTTCCCGATATTATGTGCTTTAGTTACAGCTATGCTATAATGAATGATATAGATTTTACAACTATGAATGTTCTTGAAGACTTATATACATATATTGACAAGGATGAAGTCTTTACCCGTGACTATTTTATGCCCAGCGTACTGAATTGTTTTGAACATAACGGCGAACTCCCTGTGCTTCCAAATCGTGTATATCTTAATCTTGGAACAGTAGCAAAGACAAAATTTGTCGGTGACGGCTCTGACTGGAGCTTTGATAAACATCTTGATATGACGATAAATCCGCCAATTGACAGAGAAATCCAAAACGATTCAAAGAATACACGTCTTGGACTTGGTGTTTCATGGGATGACTGGATTGATTATACAGACGGCTCATGTCATTTTACTGATGATTCATTTATACGTTATCTCAATTTCTGCAATGAGGCTGATGTAATTGATGTTGAATATGTGCCAAAGACAGATGCTGAATGGCAAGAATATTTTAATTCTGATGAGCATAAGGAAGAAATGCGTCGTGAGGCTTTAAAATATATTGAGGACAGGGAGATTTTTTCCTTTGAGAGTATACTTACATACGATAACTATACAGAATTGACGAAAGGTAAGTTCGGCGGTGAGCCTATAACTGTTCTGGGTGATATTACACTTAATGCCCATGACCAGCTTGCAATTACAAAGACATCAGAAAACAAGGAGCTTGCCTGGGAATTTATAAAATCCCGTATGACTGACGAATATTACAGGGATAATTTACAAACAGCACCTTTCCCTGTAACTAAAACAGGATATAAGCTTTACAACGACCACCATTTTTATAATGAATATTTCGACTTCTCCGGTGATTACTATGATGAAGATATAAGAGGCTATGTTGGACTTGTTTACCATATAAACGATGAGGAATTAATAAAAATAGGCAAGGTTACAGAAGAAGACGCAGCGGCTGTTGATAAATATTTCAATATGGCAACAAGAAAACATAAAATCACCTTTAAAGAAGATAAGATGTATGAAATTTTCTATGAAGAACTCGACCGTTTCTTTAGCGGAGGATGTACTGCTGAGGAATGTGCTGAGGTATTACAGGATAGAATTTCTACTTATATTTCTGAGCAAATAAGCTGAACTTCTCCCCTCTCCAATTATAGTGCGGTATTGTAAAAATACCGCACTAATTTGTTTAATAATTTTTTTATTTATTTCTATTGACATTTGTGTTTTTTTGTGTTATAATATTATACGTGATATGCCGCTGTGGTGGAATAGGCAGACACAAGGGACTTAAAATCCACTATGCCATTTTTGTGGATTCGTTCGTTTTGTTTGACTTTCATCTTCGGTATTTCTCAATAATTCGTTGTTTAACGTACATCCTTGTTAGATGGACTTTGTCCGGATTGGCACAACATCTAACGTGAAATCTAACGAAAATTTTCGTTAGAACTGATTTTTGTTAAGATTTAATGCTCCGATTGTCTGACCTACCTTTGAAGTAAGATCACGTGGATATTTTTTCCAAAGTCCATGGAAAAACTTATTCATGAGATTTAATACTTTTGTATCACTTGATTTTGTTGGTTCAATGTTTGGAATTTCTGGCCATTCATCATCAACTTCTGTAAAGTCCTGAGTAAATTCATCAATAACATCCAAATCATTAGTTGACTGAAGATTGAGAATACAGAAACGATTTAATTCTGGAGCCATAATATCACACCAACCAGGAAGGTTGAGTTTATAGTTTGCAGCTGCGCAAATGATACAATCATCAGGAAGACGACGACCACCACGAATTTTACGTTCAAAACAAACCTGAAGAAGTGAAGACTGAACTTCAGTTGAAGCAGCAGAAATTTCATCAAAGAAAAGAATAGAAGGAACTTTTTCTTTTTCTTTTGCTTTGATGTTAGTGTACCACTCAGGAGCTTTCGCAGTAAGTGATTCACCACCTTCATTTACAAGATAACCAAGAATTTCATCTTTTGAATACTGTGAACCACACACAGTCTCAACATGATAGCCATTCTTCTTGGCATATGTATTTATTGTTGTTGTTTTTCCGTATCCCGGATTTGAAATAAAAATAACTGGTACCTTAGAACGTCGGCTCATTTCCAATGCATAGATAACAGTATTTCTAAGTGTATTTTTCATTTTTTACCTCACTTCCTAATAGAGTGGTTTATATTTTCTCATATTATTTTATGTTCAAAGATATTTTTATGATTTTTAAGGGGTAATTCCTATGACAAGACAGATAACGGTGGGAAATGTACCGATAGGCGGGCGAGCGCCGGTTGTGATCCAGTCTATGCTCAACACCAAAACAACGGATGTGGAAGGATCTCTTGCACAGATCAGAGCTTTGCAGACTGCCGG
>CALFMA010000287.1 GCA_937880065.1 uncultured Ruminococcus sp. | reverse complement strand
ACTGATATTTGTCATATACGGAATTCTGCTCGTGTTCCGGTTTTTAGAGAACCCCATAACATAGTGTTAAATTTAAAAAAAGGAATGATAGATTTATGAAGATTAGTTTTTCAACTCTTGCTTGTCCGAACTGGTCATGGCAGGAAATTTACGGTGCTGCCAAGGACCTCGGTTTCAATGGTATTGAAGTAAGAGGACTGGGCAATGAGATTTTTTCCGTTAAGGCACAGCCTTTTACTGATAGTCAGCTGCCTAAAACAGTTGAGAAACTAAATTCCCTCGGTCTTGAAATTGCTTGTCTTTCATCAGGTGCCTGCCTTAAATTTAAGGATAAATATGATGAGGCAGAGGCTGAAATCAAGGCTTATGCTCAGCTTGCTTCAAAGCTCGGCACATCATATATCAGAATTCTTGCTGACCTTGAACCTGCTCCCGTTGATGAAGTTGATGACGATTACATCGTTGACTGCTTAAAGAAGCTTATCCCCATTGCAGAGAAATACAATGTTACACTTCTTGTTGAAACAAACGGTGTTTATGCCGATTCTGCAAGACTTGCAGCTGTTCTTGACAAGGTTGCAAGCCGTAAGATTGCCGCACTCTGGGATATGCACCACCCCTACCGCTATTTCAGCGAATCACCTGAAACAACAGTTGCAAATCTCGGTCAGTATATCAAGTATACTCACATCAAGGACAGCGTTATGAAAGCTGACGGAACTGTTGAATACCGCCTTATGGGCAGCGGTGATATGCCTGTAAAGGAAATGATGGCTGCTCTTGCATCTATCAATTATGACGGCTACGTTTCCCTTGAATGGGTTAAGCGCTGGGCATCTTACCTCAGCGACGGCGGTATTGTAATTCCCCAGTACGCTCAGTATATGGAGCCTTACAAGAAAAAGCACAAGCACGCTCTCCAGAAAAGCAATAAGGGAACAGGCTGCTATCCATGGCCTAAGGAGAAAATCATAAACTATACTTTCCCCGATGTCCTTGACCGTATGTGTGAGGATTTCCCCAATCAGTATGCTTTCAGATATACAGAGCTTGACTATACACGTACATATTCCGAGTTCCGTGATGATGTTGATACATTTGCAAGAGCATTGCTTGCTATGGGCGTTAAAAAGGGCGACCACGTTGCAATATGGGCTACAAATGTTCCTCAGTGGTACATTACTTTCTGGGCAACAACTAAAATCGGTGCGGTTCTCGTTACTGTAAATACAGAGTACAAAATCCACGAGGCTGAATATCTCCTCCGCCAGTCCGATACAAATACCCTTGTTATGGTTGACGGTATCAGAGATATAAGCTATGTGAACATTATCAAGGAGCTTTGCCCTGAACTTGAAACCTGTGAGGCAGGTAAGCTTGAATCCGCAAGACTTCCTATGCTGAAAAATGTTATCACAGTTGATTCTGCAAACAAGGGCTGCTACACCTGGGAAGAAGCTGTTGCACTTTCAAAGAATGTTTCCTACAGAGAAATGGAAAGCGTAAGAAAGACAATCAGCGTTCACGATGTCTGCAATATGCAGTATACATCAGGTACAACAGGTTTCCCAAAGGGCGTAATGCTTACACATTACAATGTTGTAAATAATGGTAAGGCAATCGGTGACTGTATGGACCTTTCCACAGCTGACCGTATGATGATTCAGGTGCCTATGTTCCATTGCTTCGGAATGGTTCTTGCTATGACAGCATCAATGACTCACGGTACTACAATGTCACCTATTACAAGATTTTCACCAAGAAAGGGACTTGCCTGCATCAATAAGGAGAAAATCACCTGTTTCCACGGCGTTCCCACAATGTTTATCGCTATGCTGGGACACGAGGACTTTGATAAGACTGATTTCTCCTATATGCGTACAGGTATTATGGCTGGTTCTCCTTGTCCAATCAAGACAATGGAAGAAGTTCTTGAAAAAATGAATATGTCTGAAATCTGTATCACATACGGTCAGACAGAGGCATCACCTGCTTGTACAATGAGTAAGACTACTGACTCAATTGAGGCAAGAGTTAATACTGTAGGCGGCGCAATCTTCGGCGTTGAATGTAAGATTGTTGACCCTGAAACTGGCGAGGATTTACCTAACAATGTTGACGGCGAATTTGTTGCAAGAGGCTACAACATTATGAAGGGCTACTACAAGATGCCTGAAGCTACTG
>CALFMA010000286.1 GCA_937880065.1 uncultured Ruminococcus sp. | reverse complement strand
CGCGGAGAGTATATCTTTACTCTGTTGATACCTCAGGGGGAAGTCCACGCTGAGGGGCATACCTACAGGAAAGAAGCCGTCGAGAAGTTGAAAGCCCTTGCTGCAAAGCTTTGGATACTCCCAAAGACAAAAACTGTCCAGACACAGCTGGAGCTGGGCGAGGACATCGTTCCCGAAATTGATATCAATGAGGGTGCAGAGCCCAGTGCCTGTCCATTTGCTATCGTATCGGAAAAGCAGTTCGGACGCATGGACACAGCCAATTATACTGTCGAGCATATAGAATACGGCGGAGTTATCCTCATACCAAAGTATATAAAGCTGGTATGACCTGGCGAAATTAGAAAGGAAGTAAGCAATGCCTTCAATTAATGTCCTCAGCAAAGAAATATCAGAACTTATTGCCGCAGGAGAGGTAATTGAACGCCCCTCCTCGGTTATAAAAGAACTTGTGGAAAATTCAATAGATTCGGGAGCAAGACATATTACCGTTGAAGTGAAAAACGGCGGTACAATGTATATGCGAGTTACCGACGACGGCTGTGGAATGGCATTTGATGACGTTCCTAAAGCCTTTCTTCGTCATGCCACAAGCAAGATTTCAGAAAAGGACGACCTTGACAACATCTTCACCCTCGGATTTCGTGGAGAGGCTCTTGCCTCGGTTTGTGCCGTTTCCAAGGTGGAGCTTATGACAAAGCAGAAAGATGATGTCTACGGCACACGCTATGTCATTGAGGGCAGCGTTGAAATTGCCCACGAGGAAAGCGGCTGTCCTGACGGTACAACTATAATTATCCGTGACATTTTCTATAATGTCCCTGCCCGTGCAAAATTTATGAAAAAGGACGTAACAGAGGCAAATGCTGTCAGCAGTATTGTGCAGAAAATCGCCCTGTCACATCCTGATATTTCCATAAAAATGATTCGTGATAACCGTGTGGAATTCAATTCCAGCGGCGACGGCGAGCTTTATTCCTCCATTTATGCCATTTACGGCAAGGATTTCGTTCGTGACCTTGTGCCTGTGGAATACGAGGAAAACGGCATAAAAATCAGCGGCTACACAATTAAGCCACTGTATGCGAAATTCAACCGTTCATTCCAGAATTTCTTCGTCAACGGCAGATATGTAAAGTCAAAACTTTGCTCTGCCGCCCTTGAAAATTCCTACGAAAATATGATTATGACGGGAAAATTCCCTGCCTGCGTCCTTATGATTGATATGCACCCCTCGCAAATGGACGTAAACATTCACCCCACAAAAGCGGAGGTGCGTTTCATTGACGAAAAGCAGGTGACAAATGCCATATTTTTCGCTGTGAAAAATGCGTTCCTCAAAAGCGGCTTGGTGTATGAATTTGAAACAAAACAGCAGCGTGACTGGTATAAGCAGGAGGAATCAGAGCCTGTAATTCAGCAGGAAATAATGTTCACACCCATTGAGGATATTGCCAAAAAAGAGGCTGAACTGAATATTTCCGCACCTGTTGAAAAGGTTGAAAACTCCCCTGTTACCGTGGAAAAACCGACAGTTTCAAATGGTTGGGCAGCCTTTGACAGCGAGCCTGAGCAGGTAAAGGAATATGTGACATTTTGCAGCGGCGATGAGGAAGATTCTCCAAAGCCTGTGGATACGAAAAATATCGACCTTGAAGCGGTGAAATCCGCTTGTCAGGCGGCTGAGGAGGGATTCCGCTATCTTAACGCAAAGGCATTTGAAAAACGTGAAGAACCTGTTGTGGAAACGGTACAGCCTGCGGCGGAGCAGATTAAGGCTGAATTGCCCGAAATCAAGGTAATAGGCGAAGCTTTTGGACTTTATGTAATTGTTGAAACCGAGGGAAAACTTGTTATGATTGACAAACATGCCGCCCATGAGCGTATAATTTTTGAACGGCTGAAAAGCAGAAATTGCCGCCAGTACAGCCAACAGCTCCTTGTGGGAATAAAACTTCTTCTCACAGGTGAGGAAATTGACGCTCTTGAAAATAATACTCAACTGCTTGAAGATATGGGATTTGCCTTTGATTTCAGCGAAAAACCATATATTACAGCAACCGCCCTGCCTACGTTCCTTATGGAGTGCGATGCGGAGGGAATTATATGCGAGGTTGCGGAAAATCTCCGCAGTCACAAGCTTAATCCCCAGTCCTCATATCTGGACGATGTGCTGCACAATATGGCTTGTAAGGCGGCGATAAAGGCGAATGACAAGAACTCTCCACAGGAAATGAAAGCCCTTGCGGAGCAGGTTTTTGCAGATGAAAAAATCCGTCATTGTCCCCATGGCAGACCTGTTATGTTTACAATGACAAAGGCGAATATAGACCACCAGTTTAAGAGGACTTAAAGCTATTAGCTTTTAGCCTTTAGCTTTTAGCCTTTAGCCGTTAGCTTTTAGCTATGTAGGCGACTGTTATTATTTATGGTACTCTGTAAAAACTAGAAAAAGAATTTTTAAAAGCAAATGGTATAGGACTTAAATGAAACTCATTTGAAAAGACCATTTGACACGAATGAAAAGACTTGCCTTTTTATTATACAATAATCCTCCTCATCAAAAGTCGACAATGGGAGGGAAAAAGGGGAAAGGGAAAGGAGAGCCCA
>CALFMA010000285.1 GCA_937880065.1 uncultured Ruminococcus sp. | reverse complement strand
CAAAGTTTACACGATAGGGGTCCAACAGACGAACGGCATTGTCCTTGCTGTTGGAGGTGATGATGATATTCTTCTTTCTGCCTGTCAGTACAAGGTATGACACGATGAACATTGTAATGGTTGATTTTGCCAGCTCTCGCGACCAGGACAAAACTTCGAACCATTCATCGTTTGCCAAGATACGCTTAATGGCTCTTTTTTGGAATGGTGCGAACTCATACTTGGCATATCCTGGATAGAAAAACTTAATCCACTCTATGGGATGAGCTTCGAGCCATAGGCGATGCTTCTCGCGTTCGGCGTGTGTCATACTTTTATCGACAGGCGTCGAGCGTGCAATCTCCTCTTTGTATTTCTCCCAATCGTTAAGGGCTTGTTTGTCTATTTGTTTCATAGCAGTGATTTAATGAAAGAGTCAGCTGTTGCCGTTAGTTGTTTTGCTTTCTCAAGGTCGTATGCCTTGACGAATTCTATCAGGCGTGTAAGTACGCTGATGACATCTGCAATACCGACGTCGGTCTCCATATTCTTTATGGCTGCCGAAAGCTTGCCGAGAATGTCTGCCTCCTTGCTTGTCGGGTATCGTTCGCCCTCTGGCTTTTCTGCAATGGCGCGATTTATCTCTGCGACCTGCCTGTACAAGCTGCGTACCTGTTCCTCGCGGGTAAGGGTTATTCCGACCTTGTGCTCCTCCCATTTGCCAGCGTTGATCCATTTGTTTACTGTCACGCGCGAAACACCTACCTTGTCGGCAATTTCCTGTTGTGTAAGGTTTTCTTTCAGGAATAGTGTCTTTGCCCATTCCTTCTTTTGAGTATTGGTTAATTCTGCCATTTTGACCTCCTTTTTTATTGCAAAATTCGCTGTAAAAATGGTAATAAAAAAAGCAGTTCCGCATCATAACGTTTTAAGACGGCATCATAACGCTGTAAAGTTTTATGATAAAATGGCGATTTGTTCAGCAATAAAAAAGAGCTCAATTTTGCATTGACAACAGCAAAAATGACAAACGGAATGAGTAAGTATTTTAATATGAAAATTGACGGGCGATCCTGTACGATTTATCTGTATGGAGACATTGGAGACTGCTACGATGTGCGTAGCAGTGATATAGCCCGTGAGCTCGCAGAGGCCGAGGCGAATTGCGAGAGGATAGATGTGCGCATTAACAGTAATGGTGGCGATGTATTTTCCGGAATAGCCATTTTTAATCTGTTGAGGAATAGCAGAGCTGATATACATATCTATATAGATGGTGTTGCTGCAAGTATGGCAAGTGTGATAGCCTTGTGCGGTAAACCTGTCGAGATGAGCAAGTATGCCAGGTTGATGCTGCATAGTGTCTCGGGAGGTTGCTATGGCAACAAGAAAGAGATGCAGAGGTGTATCAGTGAGATTGAAAGTTTGGAGGACACATTGAGCCAAATGTATTCCGTAAGATTGGGCGTAGCCAAGGAGGAGATTAAGGCTCTGTATTTCGACAATGAAGATCATTGGCTGACTGCTGATGAGGCTTTGAATTTGGGATTTATTGATGCGATATACGATGCAGACCCTGTTCCGGTGGACAGTACCCCTGAACAGATATACACAATATTCAATAACCGGCTTGAAAAGCCACAAAAATTTAATCAAATGAATTTAGACGAATTGAAGAAGCGACCTTGCTTCAAGGATTGCGCTACCGATGATGATGCCTACAAGGTAATCGGTAACTTGGAAACAGAAGCCGGCAAAGTGCCCGGGCTGGAGAAAGAGAATGCTCAGCTCAAAGATGAGATTAAGGCTTACAAGGATAAGGCCGAGGCAGATGCTGCCAATGAGATTAAGGCTCTCCTTGATGCAGCAGAGGAGGACGGCCGTATTGATGCCGGCACTCGTTCCATCTATGAGAATATGCTGAAGGAACACCCTGAGGATGGCAAGAAAGCTCTTAAAGCTCTTGCTCCCAAACGCAAGGTGTTGAACGATCTTAAGGTTACTCCCGGCAATGAGAGCCCTTGGGAGATGCGTCAGCGTCAAATCAGAGAAAATAGAAACAACCGTAAATAAATTGTGAGATTATGGCAATAGTAGTTAAAAACACGAATTACAATGGCGAGGTTCTTGAGCGCATTTTGACCCTCGCGTCCACAGGTAACGAACTCGTGGATAAGGGATTGATTATGGTCATCCCCGGTGTAGAAAAGAAAATCAGTTTGCCGCGTATCAAGACCGGCAAGATGTTGCAGAAGCGTAAGGAGGATCCTGTCAAGACTGACAGCAAGGGTGACTTCAACTATGACGAGAAGTCTCTCGATCCTGAGGACTTTATGGCATTTAGCTTGTTCAACCCTCGTACGTTTGAGCATGTATGGCGCAAGTGGCAGCCCAAGGGTAACCTTGTTTTTGCCGAGCTTCCCCCTGAAGGCCAGAACGCATTGCTTGACGAGTTGTCAAAGCAGGTGCAGTTTGAGTTGGGCTGGCACTATGTGAATGGTGAGTTCGTGAAGGGCGGTACCGACGAGCAGCTTATGAATGGTATTCTTACCCAGGCTGCCAAGGATGCTGATTGCGTCGTCGTGCAGAGTACAGAAACCACAATGATTGGTAAGCTTAAGGCTGTGCGCAAGGCTATCCCAAATGCGGTGCGCAACAACCCTAACTTGAACATCATTATGAGCATCGCAGACTTTGACAAGTATGACGATGAGCTTACAGAGCGCGAGAGTAAGAATGCTTCGGAAACTGAGGTAAACCGCAAACGTTACAAGGGTATTCCTATTGAGACCATCGCGGATTGGCCTGAGGGCGTGATTGTCGCAACCCTCTGTTCGCCCAGTGCAGACGGCAACCTTTTCGCTGCTGTGAACTTGCAGGATGACGAGGATGTAATCCAGATCGACAAGTGGTCTGCCGCGAGTGAGCTTTACTTCTTCAAGTTGTTGATGAAGGCTGACACGAACATCGCATTTGGCGAGGAGTTCATTGTGCTTGATACACGTGAGAACCCCAAGTTTGTTGTTGCGGGTTAAGGCTATTTTTACTAACCAATAAACAAGAAGGACATGAAAAAGAATAAAAAACAGGAGTTGCAAAAAAGAACACCTCGTAGTAGAATGTAAATACTGACAAAGCGAAAGTTAGTAAAACAAACTACAGAGAGGTGTCCATATATGTATTATACACAAAATGAAAAGATATTGCAAGTAGGAGAAGAAAATTTAACAGTCGGAATAGATGTAGAAAGTGAAAAACCACTACGCAAGAGCGTTTGATTGGAGAGGAATGGAGTATACAAAGAAAGCCTATGTATTCACCAATGACGCAGAGGGATTCGCAGGATTTCTGACCTGGATATCATTAATAATGGAGAAAAGTGAAAAAGAAACCGTTATCCCAGGTATGGAGCCAACGGGACATTATTGGTTCAATCTCGCCAAATTTCTTCAGAATAACGGAATAAGACCAGTACTCGTAAATCCGCTTCATGTAAAACGCAGTAAAGAGTTAGATGATCATCTTCCAAGTAAGAACGACAGAAAAGATCCTAAAACAATTGCAAAACTTGTTATGGAAGGCAGATACGTTTGTCCATATATGTCTGAGGGAGTATATGCAGAACTGAGAAACGCATCAAATATGCGATTTCAGATAGAAGCTGAACTTACACGAAATAAGAACAGAATACAGCGCTGGTTCAGTATATATTTTCCTGAGTACAAAGATGTTTATGGAAGTTTTGATTGCATCAGCAGTATGATGATATTAAGACAGGCAGCACTTCCCTGTGATATCATAGACCTTGGAGCAGAAAGAATCAATCAGATATGGCGAGAAGCAAAACTGAAAGCAGTAGGTATAAAGAGGGCACAGACCCTGGTAGAAGCTGCAAAGCGAAGCATAGGCTATACAGAGGGACTCAAAACTGCAAGGATAGAAATAATGATGCTGCTTGATGAATATAAAACTTTGAAATCCAAACTAGATATGATGATGGAAGTGATAGAAAAACTGGTCAGCAGAATACCTTTTGCAGAAAAGTTAATGGAAATAAAAGGTATCGGAATAAAGACCGTATCAGGATTTATCGCAGAAGTAGGAGATATCAGCAGATTTACAGATGCAAAACAAATACAGAAGCTTGCAGGACAGGCAATAATTGAAAATAGTTCCGGTAAGCACAAAGGACAATCAAGGATAAGTAAACGAGGAAGAAAACGATTAAGATATCTATTGTTTGAAGCAGTCTTATCATTGACGGCAACCAATCATGAATTCAAAGAAATACACCGATATTACATAACAAGGCAGAATAACCCGTTGAAGAAAAAACAGTCATTGATAGTATTATCAAATAAGCTGATACGAGTGTTTTATGCAATACTGAAAAACGGTGCGGATTATGATCCGGAAAGATTGTTAAGTGATATCAGGCATCCTGAAGAAGTGTCCTCAGCGGCATAAACAGGTGTAAGTCCTAAAAGCAGAAATTACAGGAAGCGTCCACCGAAAGGTGCTGTAACGAAAGCTGATTTAAATACAAATAAAAGAAGAGCCAGCAGTCAGCAGGAATATTAACCAAGGGGCAAGACCTCGCAAGGGAGCTGAGCTGACGCCCGGTTATGGATAGGCAGATCGAAGGAAGTTGGGACTCTGTAAAACAGTTGATCTCGTTGGACATAGGAGGTTCGCTGCCGTAACGGAATGGGGTTGCATCAAGGCCTTTGAAAAATTTTTTCAATTGACGCCTTGTTTCTTATACCCTAAATCCGCTATATTCTGCATTTTATGCTTTGAATTATCTGTACATTAGCTCTTTCTCAGCATTTGTATTTTGAAAAATTGAGATTTCGTGAGCTTTTAAGAGATTTTACAAGATATTATGAGGAGGTTAAAATGAAAAATAGAGTTTTAAGTTTATTTGCAGCTTTTTTCATGTTATGT
>CALFMA010000284.1 GCA_937880065.1 uncultured Ruminococcus sp. | reverse complement strand
CAAATTTCAATGTAACATTACCAAAGGTAACATTATCGCCACTAACTAATTCCTGTGAGCGAATTTGTTTGCCATTAACAAAGGTTCCATTTGAACTATTATTATCTATCAAATACCATTTTCCACCCTCACAACGGATAGATGCGTGATTTCCTGATACGCTGCCATCCTGAATAGGTATGTTTACTATTGCTTGGTTACGTCCAATTGTTACACCTGTCTCAAACAATGGAATTTCTTGTGCAGTATCTCCACTACCGAATACTAGTTTAGCCATAATTCAATACACCTTCAATTTAATTTGTTAAAAAAAGCCAAAACCGATTTACTATTGTTGTCATTATTTTACCACATCCGACTTCTGCAAATCAATAAAAATATGCCTATATCAAGCACCTAAAATGCATTGTTTTTTTACACAAAAGTGCGATTTTTTCTGGGCAAACACCAAGCACAAAAAAACAGAAATATCGCACTTGGGTTTATCGTAAAAATAAAGCGTACCCCACCAACCATTGAGCATGCTACACGTAATTGCTTGGAATGGCGGATTTTGATTTTCGGACTCACTTCGTCAAGCCTCCTTTTCGTTCATTCGTTTCAATTCGCTTCACGCAAATCTCGCAGAGATAGCAAAACAGACGAACGCTGTCAATGGTCAAGATGAACGGCTTCGCCGCCATTGACAGCGTCCGTCCGTTTCGCTTTTGGGCAGACAAGGCGGCGGTTGCCGCCGATTTCCATTTAAGGAAATGGCACTTGCTATTATGAGATTTACGGAATAGCAAGCACAGCAGGTGTATGTACACTCTGCAATTTTTGCAAAAATCAGTTTCGCCGATTTTGTCAAAAAATTTGAAATCTTCGATTTGCTTGCTAAGATGCAATCATCTGTAGCAAGCAGGGCACGACGGTACCCACTTGTGCGTACTTGTTGGGAAACATCCCAAACCCTTTAACAATTTCTGAGAAATTGGCTACGCACCGATGGTGCTTTGTGAGACTTATTTTATTTTTCCTAACTTAGCTATGTTGGCAATAACGATCAGCGTGGTTTCTTCTTCAAGAGGTTGTTCGGGATTGATATTTACGTTTACCTTTTCGCCTTTTTTGATAGCAACGATATTGAAACCGTATTTTTTTCGGAGATTTAATTCAATCAAATTTTTGCCACGCCACTCATCTCTCACATCAATCTCGATCATTGACACATCCTTCGACAGAGAGATCATATCAATAAAACCCGAGCTAAGTAGGTTCTTGGCAAGACGGATGCCGGACTCGTTCTCGGGAAATACCACCTTGTCCGCACCCACACGAAGCAATATCTTTTGTTGCATCTCGTTTGCACATTTTGCTATAACATTTTTTACGCCCACTTCCTTGCAGAGCGTGACAGCCATTACACTTGCTTCAAGATTACTTGCCATACAAACGACCACAGTATCGATGTTGCTAATACCAAGGCGCGATATGACCTCCGAATCGGTTACATCCGCACACTTGCAAACTGGCAAATATGCCGCTGCATCATTCACAATTTTTTGTTCAGCATCTACTGCAACAACCTCCATGCCATTCTCGACAAGTTCTCTTGCTACTGCTCTACCGTATCTTCCAAGTCCGAAGACTGCGTATGTTTTCTTTACTTTCATAGGATTCTCCTTTATCCAATACTGATATCTTCCGTCGGCTCAGAAATAACATTCTGACTTTCATTTTTTCTACCCAAAGCGACCGCAAGCGATATGGGACCGACTCTGCCAAAATACATGGTAACAATTATAATGAGTTTTCCAAATGCGTTGAGTGTTGCCGTAAAATTTCTTGAAAGACCAACCGTTGCCGTTGCACTAACTGTTTCATAAACTGCATCAATGGCAGAAGCGTTACTCGTTGCCAGTATAAGAACCGTTGAGCTGGCGCAGATCGTAAGAAACATTATAACCACAGCAACAGCCTTTTTTACTGAGTCATCGGAAATGCGACGACCAAACAGAGTTGTGCTATTCTTGTTTCTGATAGTAGCGAACGCTGAGCAGATAAGTACAGCAAGGGTTACGGTTTTCATACCGCCTGCCGTTCCAACCGGTGAACCGCCGATCATCATCAACAGAAGAGATATGGCAGCAGATGCATTGGTCAGATTCTCTTGCGGAACAGAGGCAAAGCCAGCGGTTCTCGTAGTGACCGATTGGAAGAAAGATACTTGAATCTTATCGAATAAGTCCATCTCTCCGATGGTCAAAGGATTTGCATATTCAAAAATAAATATGAGAATCGCACCGGCAAGGATGAGCCCCGCCGTAACGGTAATTGCTATCTTGCTGTGCAAGGTCAGATGCCTGAATATTTTTCTGTTTTTCGGCGAACGACTCTTGACTACACGGAGAACATCCCACCATACGATATATCCGAGACCCCCGAGAATTACGAGCGCAGAGGTTACGATGTTAATTAAGGGATTTGTGGCATAATTACAAAGGCTGTTATCAGCGATAATGTCAATACCTGCGTTACAAAAGGCGGAAACTGAATTGAATACTGATATCCAAATGCCTTTTGCACCAAACTCAGGGACGAACACGAGCATATACAGAACTGCACCAATTCCCTCGATGATCAGCGTGCCGAATAACACGTTCTTGACAAACTTGACAAGGCCCGACATAGTATTGAGATTGAAAGCTTCTTGAATGAGCAATCTGTCGCTGATGCCCAGTTTTCTGTTCAAGAGAAGCATCAATCCTGTCATAATCGTGATAACTCCAAGTCCACCAACCTGTATCAGAATCAGTATAACAATCTGCCCAAAAACACTCCATGTTGAAAAAGTTGGCAGTGTTACGAGCCCGGTAACACAGGTCGAAGTTGTTGCCGTGAATAGAGCATCGATATACGGCACTGCTATCCCGTTAGTTGAGCTTATCGGCAGTGCCAGAAGAACACTTCCGATCAATATCACCAGAAGAAAACTCAATAGTATAATTTGAGTCGTTGTAAATCTAATCCTTTTCATACCATTTTACTCTCCGTGGACAAATACGGTTTCTGAGCAGTTTGCAGTTGCTTAAGCTCAAAATATCAACCACTCTTTTTCTATGATTTCGTAGTCAATCCCATATTCATCGCAAAATTCTTTGAGTTTTTTCATTGCTTTCATATTCGGCTTGGCTTTATTAAGTTCCCAACGATTGACTGTTGAAAGAGCCACGTTTAGCTTCTTTGCAAAATCCTGCTGTGTAAAAAAAGCCTTCTGCCGAGACATTCTTATAGCATCTCCTAAACTCATTTGGCGCCCTCCTTGCACTATTTAAGCATTATTATGGCATAAATTAGGTGTTTTGTCAATGCGATGCACTATCTTGTATTTTTCTTTTTTGTGAACACCCATAACGGCAAAGAACCCACAGAAAAGTCTGTGGATACTTTTTGTTCTCAATCGAGCATTTTGTATTCAGTTACTGCTTTTAGGTAGGCTTCGAGGTTGCCATTGAGTATCAGATCGGCGTATGCAATCGGGTCATTGTAGATAAGATAATCAAGCTCTGACCGCTGATACATATTGTCCGCCACCTCGTTTTCAACCGCAATGGTATCAATGGCAATCATAGTGCCGTCTGAGAACTTCAGCTCCACGCAGATCGTGTCAAAGTTAAACTCGCATGATAATAGACGTTTCATGGTAAATCCTCCGTAATTTCAAGTTTTAGATAGAAAAAGAACGATGCTAAGTCTTTCGACTCGACATCGTTCTTTTCGTAGCTGTTTTCCAATCCTGTAAGACAGATGCCGTAAAATTATGATTTTTACGGAATTACTGTCTTATCGGCACACGGGCAAATGCCTCCCTTTGGTAATATCAAATTATATATTGCGGTTCGCTACTCCCCTCTTCGGCAGAGTACGGCGCAATTCCGAATTCCGAATTCATAATCGTCTCAGTGTTTGAAGCAAGCGTTATACATCTTTGCCCACTTGCGAACGGCAACAACATCATAATCCTTGGGCATCATAGCTGTCACGGCTGTTACGGCAGCGATATCCTTAATCATGCGAAGAACCTTCTTGAGAATGTCAGGTCTGCCTGCAAGGCCCTTGATTTTTGCCTTTAAGGGCTCGGGGTCTATCATATCCTTAACCATAGCAAAAAGGCTCGTGGAATCGGCTGAAATAGTCATATCGTCTGCGTTGAGAATGCCTTTGCCGAAGATGTAGTCAAGATCTTCAGGTGCTAGACGGGTCAGAAGCAGCTTGATTGATGCAAGAGGTGCAAGACCTGTGCCGAGCTTATCGAAAAACTCGGTCTGATATCTCCAGAGGGTTTTTGCACTGTAGCTTCCGGTTCTGTCATCCATAATTGTTTTTGCAAGAATTGCTGAAGCCTTCATGCTGTTTGCAATGCCTGAGCCGATAATGGGCACTGTCATAAATGCACTGTCACCGATAGCTGCATAGCCGTCAGCAACAAGAACACCGAGAGGCTGTCTGACGGGAATTTCAACAAACTGTCCGCCGCGAAGCTTCTTTTCACCGAGATCGGGGAATTCTTTTCTGAGATCTGCAAGGGTTGCTTCAACCTCTTCCATATCAAGCTTATTGAATCTGCCGATAAGCACGTCGGTGTAATCACCGTCATCAGCAACCCAGCTTATGCCAAGCTTGCCCTTATAGAACATAAGCACTCTGAAACGGTCTTCAATTTCACCAACATCGTTCTTTTCATAGAAAGCACGGTAAACATAGAAGCGCTCAAATTCAATGGCTTCACTCTGTATGCCTAAATGAGCAGGAAGCTTACTTCTGAGAGGTGAGTTGATACCACAGGCGTCAATAACAAGATCGCCGAGGAAATCACCCTTGTCTGTCTTTATGCCGACAACGCGGTTACCAAGCATAACGGGACCTTCAACAGTGCAGCCATATTCAAACTTAACACCGCACTTTTCAGCATAGGAAATAAGGCACTTATAAATGTCGCTTCTTTCCATCTGGATTTCGAGCTCGTTTTCGGGCACATCCTGAACAAGACGTGTTGTCAGTGAAGGGCCGAAGAAGGTCATATTGTGCTTATAATTATACATGCTTCTCGGAGGCATATCCATGCCGACTGCTGCAAAAG
>CALFMA010000283.1 GCA_937880065.1 uncultured Ruminococcus sp. | reverse complement strand
GTTCCATAAAAGATGGAACTTTGTTAATTCGTTACACAAATTCTAAAGGCAGTTCCTATCAATTGTATATTGGCTTCAGCGAAAATATTACCGCCCAGATGTTAGGGGATTATAAAACATTAGCATCTCCTTCTAAAACACCAATTAAATTAATAACAACTTTTGGTTTCCAATTTGCATATAATGTACAATCTGCAAGAGGTTTAAATTCTTCTTCTACAGGATTTGTATATTCAGCATCGTAGAACCAACCTTTGAATGTTTGTGTTAATGTTGTTGGAGTAGGTAATTCAACAACGATATTTTTATTGTATGCTTGAGCTTCAACAGTTGCGAATTCTCCAGCATTAAATGTAATATTAATCATTGGTTTTGTAATTGAATATGTTGTACCATCTAATACTACTTCAAAGTATTCGTTAGCAACATAAACACCTAATGTTGTTTCATCTAAAATTTCATATGTACCAGCTACATCGTTTAAAGTTGCTAATCCATATCCAGATACAAATAAAACACCTTCATCGTTTGTATAAGTTCCTTCATATCCATCAGCAACAACTAATTTTTCACCATTAGATAATGGTACAAAAATTCCACTCTCTTCAAAATGTGCCTTTTTAATTTCTTCTTTATGCAAAGAACCTGATATCAGTTCCTTTAACTTTCTGATAGCATTAAAATGGTTTCCTTCCGCAGCTGCTGCCAAAATTGCAAAACACATAAAACAAGAATAACGTGAAATCTGCTGGTCAAAGTCTTTTGGTTTCTCTATGTTTAAACTGCGAAGTCCTGTAATCACATCTGCTATCTGCAAGATCTGATGCGTTTTAAAATCTGTTGAAATGGAATCATTTCTTATGGTATAAAGATATATGGCTTTTTTGCTCATATAAACTGTTTCTGCCTCCAAAAAGCAAGGCACAATACAGCTTAAATCCTCACCTAAAGAAATAGCAGGATTAACAACCAACTGATGTTTGGTGGCAAGTTCTCGTTTTATTGCTTTTCCCCATAAAAAATAAAATATATGATTCATATTTTTATCTGACAAAAGCTTTGGGGAAATATGTTGCTCGATTTCCTTTTTGTGATACAAGCCCTCATCGACCAAGTCTTCAACACTATCTCCAATTTTACCATTGATACTGCACTTATAAGAAAAAGAAACAATATCCGCATCGGTATCACAAATTATTTTATATGCACTTTCCAGCGCATCAGGAAGAACTGCATCATCACCATCAAGATGAAAGATATAATCTCCGCTTGCCACTTTGATCCCGGCTTGTCTTGCACTTACCAAACCGCCGTTTTCTTTGTGTATTACTTTTATTCTTTCGTCTTTTTTCGCATATTCATCACAAATTGCTCCGCATCTGTCAGGTGAACCATCATCAACCAATATAAGCTCAAAATCGGTAAATGATTGCAAAAGCACACTGTCAATGCATCTTCTTATGTATTTTTCAATATTATAAATCGGAACAATTACTGAAAAAAGCATTGTAAAAACTCCTATCTGTCTCTTAATATCACCATTAACCTTTGAAGCAAAAACAATTGATGCTTCATAGCAAAAGCAAATGCCGCTTGTTTTACGGGCAATCTGTACCAAGGATATGATTTTAATACATTTTGAATTTTGTCCTGGGTGCAAATTTCTTTTAATCTTTTCTTAAGATGAGAAAACTTTATTTTTTCATCCCTTGCGTGCATAATCTCTTGCGAACACAAAATCCTTCCAAAGCCTTGTATCAATCTATCTAAATAAATTTTATATTCTTCTTTTTCTATAGTATCTGCAATTCGTTTTTCAAGTTCATCTAAAAATACGATGCTTTTCTCAAAACGATCTTTCTTATATGCTTTTGAAAGAGAATCTTCATTACGACAATAGCAGTAGTATGCCCCGGACACACCAACTGCACATTCTGCCGATTTTATGTAGTCAACCATAAACAAGGTATCCTCGGAAAGTATTGCTCTTTCGGACAAGAATCTGATTCCTTTTTCACGAATCACAGAAGTTTTAAATATGTTTTTACATACGCTCACACCATAACGGCTGTCATCAGGCTCGTGAGGTAATGCACCGATGGCGCCTAAAAGAAGATTTTTCATATCTTCTTTTTCAAACACTGTTTCTTCTTCAAAATACACTTTTCTTGAATCTGTGCCGGACTCCGAAAACATATTTCCACCAACAAAACAAATCCCTGATAAACATAAGTCAGCATTATGTTTTTTTGCTGCATTATATAATGTTTCGCACATTAACGGCTCTATATAATCATCAGAATCGACAAAACCTATATATTCACCTGTTGCTGCTTCAAGTCCCGTATTTCTTGCAAACCCAAGACCGCCGTTTTTCTTGTGAACAACTTTAATTCTTGAATCTGTTTTTGAGATTTCATCACAAAGTATGGCACACTCTTCCTTTGAGCCGTCATCAACAATGATGATTTCTATATCCTTAAGAGTTTGGTTCATTATGGAATCCATACATCTTCTAAGATATTTTTCGGTATTATATACAGGCACAACGATGCTTAAGCTTGGTTTTGTCACTTTCTTCACCTCTTGTCTATAAGGTTATTGTATTTTTGTATTAAGATGCCACAATACTCTGTGACACCCATTATATTCTTGCCTTTAGTTTCACAGTTTGTTTTAAGTGTTTTATAGTATTCTTTGTTACCAAGACATTTTTTT
>CALFMA010000282.1 GCA_937880065.1 uncultured Ruminococcus sp. | reverse complement strand
CAACGTGGAGGATGAAGCTGAAATTAGTCAGCTTGTATATATTCTGAGATACAAGGGTATTTTCCATCTGTCCCCTGTCATCGCCTATGAGATTTCCCACATCTATGAGATAATCAACAGGCTTATCAATTTTATTCGTGCCGTCAAAAAGCACATCATTATTTCTGTCATAAACTTTGCCAAGACGATAATTGTCGGAATGGGCAATATAAAAGGGAGCGTCCTTGTAAATTCTTGCGGTGAGTATTCCAAGACCTGCAAGAAATGCCAGAAGAAACAGCGTCATAACAAGCTGACATCGTTTTATACTTTTCATACTGTCCTCCTTTTCTGCTTGCCTTTCTTTTTACTTTTTTTGGGATTTGTAAATACAGGTGATTGTGCTGCAACTATCATTCCTATCATCAATCCGCTTGTTACCATAGAGCTGCCGCCTGCGGATATAAAGGGCAGAGTTACTCCCGTAAAAGGAATCATATTGCATGAGCCGAAAATATTCAACGCCATTTGCATTGTAAATGCGGCACATACTCCTGCACACATTGTTCCGTGATAGTATGAACGTGGAGGATTTACAAGAGGCATTGCAACTATGAGCATAAGCACAAGCACAGTCATAATAGCAAAGAGAAGTCCCCATTCTTCGCTGATTGTAGCAAATACAATATCGCTTTCATAGGCGAAAACTTCGTGGAGGAAACCGTTTCCAGGACCTTTTCCGAACCAGCCGCCCTCTGCTATGGAGATAAGCGCCTTTGTCTGCTGATAACCGTCCTCTGTAGGATTGCTCCATATATCCGCAAAAAGTCTGTCCTTGACATATGCGGGAGCAAGAATTATTCCCACAATGGCAAATACTCCCACGATTGCCCCTGCTGTGATAAGGGTTTTCTTTGAAAATTTAGCCTTTGGATAGCAGATTCTCATAAAGAAACAGGAGGCATAAATAGCCGCAAATGTCGGAATACTGCCCAAATCACGGCACCACCATTGGAAAAGAATTACAACAGCGGTTATGCCGAAAATTATCACGTTGTCATAAACAATGTTGAATTCCCCAACCTTTTGTCTGTTCTGCTGTTCGCCGATTGACGTAGCACAGGCAAGAACAAGCAGCGGTTTTATAAATTCCGAAGGCTGAATTGACATAAAGCCAAGGTCAATCCACATACTTCTGTCGCCTGTAAACAGGAATATTACCACAAGAAGTATGCCTATGCCTGCCCAGAAAAATTTCTTTTTCGTCTGAATCCAGCGGTGATTGCGGCATAACATAAAGCCTATACGACAGGATACAAGGGCGGCAATCATAGTTATAAAATGCTTCATATCAAAATGAACTCCGCCAAAGCAGGATTGGAAAATCATACTCATATTCAAAATGAGCAAAAGCATAAAATCAACGGCATATGTCCTCTGTCTGAACAATGGCATTATTGCGAAATATACAGCGTCAAGGAGGATAACAGCTGCCGCAAGGGTTATTACGTCATTTACGCTGTCATATTTGCCGTTATTGAACACGGTCAGCAGCATTGAGCCGTGAACTGCCACTACAAAAATACAGGATATAAAATATGACAAAGCTTTTTTCATCGGCGGTTCACCCTCTTTCTGAAAATAAGGCTGCGGTTTCCGAGGGTAATTACATCGCCCTCATAAAGCCGTATATGACGTACAGGCTCGCCATTGACAAAAACTCCCGATTTTGAGCCTATATCCGTTATCATCCATTTTCCGTCGGTTACATTGAGTATTGCGTGATATCTCGATACAGACATATCCTGTATTCGTATATCCGCCATAGCGTGTCTGCCTATGAGAATTTCATCACATTCAAGGTCATAGACATTCACCTCATCGGCAAGCTCCATTTCATCTGTAACCTTGCCCCAGACCTTTTCTCCCGTCCTTTTTTCAAGGTATGATGAAAAAATAAGTACTATGGCACATATATCCAGCAATACTGCCGCATAAATAATTGTTTCCATAAAACCACTCCTTTCCATTTGAATTCATTATACCATATTTATATAATAATTTCAAGTTTTGTACTTTTTTGTAATTATTTTTTATATATCTGATACTATTGCATTTTTTCACAATATATGGTATAATATTATTTGTGAATATATTGAATGTATCACGTGTTCACAAATCATTGTATTCGGAGGTATATTTATGCTTACTGATATAGAAATCGCTCAGGGAGCGAAAATGAAAAAAATTACTGAAATAGCATCTTCTCTCGGTATTTCCGAGGACTGCCTTGAACCCTATGGTCACTATAAGGCAAAGCTTTCCGAAAATCTTTACTCACAGACGGCTTTCCGTCCAGACGGCAAGCTGATACTTGTAACTGCAATAAATCCAACTCCCGCAGGTGAGGGTAAAACTACCGTCAGCGTTGGTCTTGCTGAGGCTATGGGTAAAATCGGCAAAAATGCCGTTCTTGCCCTCCGTGAACCTTCTCTCGGACCCGTTTTCGGCATCAAGGGCGGTGCCGCAGGCGGCGGATATGCACAGGTTGTTCCTATGGAAGATATCAACCTTCATTTCACAGGTGACTTCCATGCTATCACAAGTGCAAACAATCTTCTTGCTGCTATGATAGATAACCACATCCAGCAGGGCAACCAGCTGGGCATCGACGTGCGCAGAATCACATGGAAGCGTTGCGTTGATATGAATGACCGTCAGCTCCGCGCAATCGTGAACGGTCTTGGAAGCAAGGTCAACGGAGTTCCGCGTGAAGACGGATATGACATTACTGTAGCATCCGAGATCATGGCAGTATTCTGCC
>CALFMA010000281.1 GCA_937880065.1 uncultured Ruminococcus sp. | reverse complement strand
AACTGCTTTCGCAGGTCCAAGGCTTTGCATTGACTGTATTACGGTATAAGTAATAAACGCTCCTGCAATTCCTCCGTTAGTCCTCCAGGTTGAATATCTGACGGGGCAAAGAATACTGGTTTTATAGGAGTACGTTCCCATCCATGTTCGCTACATAGCGTTGCCGGCATCCTATAGTGCTCCAGCTTACGCTGCAAACGTTTGCCCCACTCTATATCCTTATAATTATAACTTATAAAAGGAATAATCATTCCTACGAGAGTTGTGGCCATGCTGAGCAATACTGTGTTTTTCCGACCAATACGGTTCATAAGTGATGCCGATGGTATGGCCAATAAAAAGAACCACAAAAATACCATAGACGGCAAGAAACCTGACATTTGCTCCGATAGGTTGAAATCGACTTTGACATACTCTGTGGCAATCCCAACCACATCAACAAATCCCATTATAAAGAACCCAAAAAAGACGGGCAAAAGCGTAAGTATGTTTACTTTATTCATAATTTTATTCCTCCTCAGAAATAATCGAATTCTTATTATCCCATAATTCCGCCTGTGGTACAGGGGTTGATTTGTCGGCGGATTTCGCACGGAAAGGACCACGGGAGTACGAATCAATGAACAAATCGTGGAATCTGATATACCTCGAAATTGATTTTGCTATTATAAGCAAGCAAGTCAAAGGTGTATTATGTCCGTAACCGTAAATTATAGTGGGAGTATCGGTTATATCAGCAGATACACGCCATACAATTCCAAGTCTGTCAAGATTATCCATTATCTTCCTGACTCTTTCAACTGGCAGGTCAACCTGTTTGGATATGTACTCCAATGACTGCATTCTGTTACGGTAGCAGCTTCCGAGATAGTGAACAATATTTATTGTATCTCTGTTGGCGAGGGTGTGAAAGAGATAAATCATATTATCGCTTACCTCGGTGTAGGAGTCCACACCATTTTCGGGTATCTTCACAAAACAACAATATTTCAAATCGTCGTTAAGTCTTGCAATAGAACATTCGTTGTCTGTTCTAAGCTCTGCATATGTTTCAAGTTCAAGATGATCGGGATATTTAGCAGCTGACAGGGTATAGTCATTATAAGCTGAAATAGCCGCATAATATAGCCGCATAATTAAATCCGCACGTTCTTTTTCGGGTGTTTGTCTGATTTTCTCGGTAATAAGCTGTTCCAGATCGAGGTTAGGTTCTTCATTTTTTATACCGAACATAACATCAAGTGAAACGCCTAATATTCCTGATATTTTAGGCAAAAGCTCCGAATCGGGCAAACTTCCGTTTTCCCATTTTGAAACTGCCTGTGGAGTGACGTTCAGCTTTGCAGCGAGCTGACCTTGTGTCATTCCGCAGGATTTTCTGTATTTTGATAGATTTTTACAGAATTGCAATTCCATTTTTACACCTCATAAGTCAACGGGTGATTGATTTTTGTGAAAGAGATTTCCGGATTATCTCTCGTTGATTTTATTATATCACAATTCTCCGTTGTTTGCAACCAATTATTTTTTCATTTCATACAACGGAACGTTGAGTAGCTGCACAGTTCGTTTAGTGCTAAAAAAATACACCACACAAAGTATCAACTCTGTGTGGTGTTGTGAAAAATTTAGCTTTGGTTTAAAATCCGTCTTTCCAACGGCGGATATTGTTTTTAGAAAATCCGAAACTGTCAATTGTAAAAGATTCCTGTGCAAGCTGTTCTTGTGTAAACCAAGGAGTAGCAGCATCACCGTTTGTGGTTGTAACGATATGAAAGCAAACGGCAGGGATAAAGCTTTGCCCGATAAGGTAGACTTTTTCGCCCTTTTCATTGACCGCCTCATCAACTATGAGAACAACGTGGGTTTCATCGCAGATAATATCGCCGACACGTATTTCATCGGTGGAAATAGACTTTGACTCGTTAATAAGTGAGAGAGTTCCCGCATAATTCATAACGGCTTTGAGGTAATTTCTGTAACCCTGTTCGCTGTCATCGGGAAAACCCGCAGGAATTTCACAGGAAAAATCGCCAAGAGCCAACATTCTTTTTCCCTTTCGCCAACGGTTATAATTGCAGACATCGCCGTTTGAAAATTCAAAGGAAATTTTGTCAAACTGCTGATTTTCGTAGAAATAGTCGCTGTAAAGCCTTATAATGCTGTCGGCACATTGCTGATAGCCCTCATTGCCAAGGCTTATGTCAAAAATTGCAGGGGAGTCGGTATTCCGTACATCGCCATTGTATACAGGGAGCAGGATTTTGTCGGGGTGCAGGGGATAATTCCGCAGATATTCGGCAAAACTTCCGCTTTCAACAGGAACTCTGCTGTAGCCTTCGGGGGGAGTTATACGGCTTTTTAGCGTCATTCCTTCGGAATTTACGTATTGCACTTTATAATCGGTTTTTGACGGTTTTATGGTAATCTCCGCAGGTGTCCATTTTGGATTGACACGGATATAGACAACGGGAATGACAGCGATAATCAAAATCAGTAATAAAATGATGAGTTTTTTGCCTCTTTTTGGGGCAGTAGTTGTATTTTTGTTCATATAATGCTCCTTTCAATCATATTATAACATTTATCCTTACCGCCTGTCAAGTCAAAAGTTGACTTGAAGATTATGCAGATTAACTTCACAAGCTGAATAATTCCCCAGAAATTGCAGATAATACGGCTGAGGTGATATTATGCGTAAACGTGGGGAATACGGAATACTTATACTTGCGATATTTTTCTTTTTTGCATTTTTCGGCGTATCTCTCAACTTTTTATCTCTTTCCCAAAAACGTGAATATGTCCGTACAGCGGCTGATAGTGCCTATGTAACCATACACGCAGGGGAAAGCGGCGGCACAATATATGACAGGAATTTTCAGCCCTTTGTCAATACTGAAAAAAGAGTTGCGGCAGTTGCAGTTCCCTCTGAAAATTCATTGGAGGAACTTATACAACTGGGAGTTGACAGGGATTATATTGAAAGAGAATACGAAAAAGGTCAGCCCTTTGCCTTTGAATGTGTGAGAAAAGGCGATGAAAATGAGGGGTTGACTTTTTTTGAAATTCCCGAAAGATATGGTGAAAAAATATCTGCTCCCCATATAATCGGCTATATTTCCGACGGAAAAGGTGTAAGCGGACTTGAATATGCCTATGACAAAATTCTCCGCACAGGCTCCACGGAAAACAGCGTCACATATTCAACTGACGGTCACGGAAATATTCTCATAGGCGGCGGAAAATCAGTTGTGCGGAGTACAAAGGATAAAAGCGGAGTTGTTACAACTTTAGACAGCGAAATTCAGGCTATATGCGAGAAAGCAGGCAGTTCCCTTGAAAAGGGTGCAATTGTGGTAGCAGATGTGAAAAATGGCGATATACTTGGAATGGCAAGCTTTCCACAGTATGATATGAATAACCTTACAGCCGCCTTTGAAGATGAAAATTGCCCTATGATAAATCGCTGTCTTTACTCGTTCAGCGTAGGTTCAATTTTTAAGCTTATAACCGCTTGTGAGGGCATAAACGAGGATTTATCGGGATTTATGAGCAACTGCGGCGGTGAATTTTCAATGGGGGAGCTGACATTCGGCTGTCACAACAGAAACGGTCACGGCATACAGAATATGAAAGAGGCAATGACAAATTCCTGCAATCCATATTTTATAAGCCTTAGTCAATGCCTTGACCTGAGCAAATACCGTTCCCTTGCCTATAATATGGGATTTGGCAGGGAAATTCATCTTGCATCGGGTATTATTTCATCGGCAGGAGTTCTGCCATCTGTTGAGGAATTGCGTGTACCTGCTGAGCTTGCCAATTTTTCATTCGGGCAGGGAAAACTCACCGCTACGCCCTTGCAGATTAATCAGATGACCTGTGCAATTGCCAATGGCGGAAAACTTCATTTGCTGCGGCTTATAAGGGGAATTACCATTGACGGAGAAACAGTTGGCAATGAAAAATCCGCTCTTTCTTCCCGTGTAATATCGGAGGAAACGGCATGGGAACTGCGAAAAATGATGATAGGGGCGATTTACGGCAATGAAAATTCCAAGGCTGCTCCACAGTATGTCCGAGCTGGAGCAAAAACATCAACGGCACAGACGGGAATTTTTGATGAAAACGGCGAGGAGTTGTGCCACGGCTGGATTACGGGATTTTTCCCTGCAAGCAATCCACGATATGCAGTAACAGTTCTTGCAGAGCATGGCGGTTACGGCAACGATAGTGCCGCCCCGATATTCAAGGAAATCGTAGATGAAATGATGAACAGAAAATAAAATTACCTCCCTTGAATTGGCTTCAAGGGAGGTTTGGGGTTAGCTATTCAAAATTTTCTTTGCATTTTCAAGTGCGTCAATAACTCTATCGCACCAGCTGTCAAAATCGGGGTCCTCAATCTGACATTCGGGGTGGGAGAGTACGTATTCCACAGTTTTGCGGATTCCCTGCTCAACGTGAACAGTTGTCTTGAATTCGGGAACAACACGTTTTATCTTGGAATTGTCGAATACAACGGATTGTGCCTTATCACCTGTAAGACTGCCTGTTAAGTCGTAATCGCTTACATCTGCAAGGAAGTCGGAAGAAACGTGATAGGGTTTAAGCTCAACACCGAGTGCATCGGCAATTGTCTGATAAATCTGATTCCATGTGACGGATTCATCAGATGTGATGTGAAATGCCTCACCGATAGCGTGAGGATTGCCCATAAGTCCTGTAAATCCCACAGCAAAATCGGAATTGTGAGTGATAGTCCAGAGGGAAGTGCCGTCACCGTGAATAATAACAGGCTTACCCTCCATAATTCGCTTAATTACCTGATAACTGCCGTTATTTCCGTGAACGCCCAGCGGTACGCTTCTTTCGTCATAGGTATGGCTTGGGCGGACGATAGTAACAGGGAATCCGTCCTCACGGTAGTGCTTCATAAGGAGTTCCTCAATGGCAATTTTATTTCGTGAATATTCCCAGTATTTATTAGCAAGGGTAGTTCCCTCGGTAATTCTGTAATCGCATACAGGCTTATGATAAGCAGAAGCGGAGCTTATGAAAATAAACTGTTTTGTTCTGCCGTTGAAAAGGCGGAAATCACGTTCTGCCTGTTCGGGGTGGAAGCAGATGAAATCGCAGACAACATCGAATTTCATATCATCAAGAACTGCTGCTGCCTCGGATTCGTTGTTGATATCAGCGGTGATAAGCTTCACATTTTCGGGAACATTGCCGTTTCTGTTTCCACGGTTAAGGAGATATGTTTCCCAGCCGATTTCAGCCAGTCGCTTTGTGATTGCGGAACTTATAGTGCCTGTTCCGCCGATAAGTAGTGCTTTCATAGTAGTTTTCCTCTCATTTTCTTTTTTTCAGAGAATGAATTTCACCCTCTGCTGTAATTATATCATATTATTTTGAGGATTTCAACATAATTATTGCTATTATTTTGGCAGGAACAGATTTGTGTGAACTAAAAGAAAATCATAAATTCCCATAATAATTGCGGCTATTGACAGGCAAAGGGGGAGTGTTACAAAATATTTTTTCCGCATTGCAGCAGTAATGATAACAGCGATAATGCCAAGAATAATTGGAACATAGAAATATGGCGGAAACAGCCAGCCTGCAAGTATTCCTAAAAAAGCAACGACAAGTGCTGTATTGTTGGATTTTTTCTCAATCATAATTAACCTCTTTCAAAAAGTATTGCTGTGCAATAAAACAGCGGAGAATGAAATTCACTCTCCGCTTTAATTATATCATATTATTTTGTGTATATCAATATATTTATTGCTGATTTTGCTTAAACAGGGAAAAATAAGTTCGTGTGGAATAAAAGTAAATCAAATATTCCCATAATTATTGCAACTACTGACAGAAATACAGGCAGCTTTACAAGGTGTGTTTCTCTCTTTTTTATGGAAATGACAATTGCGGTTATTCCAAATACAAATGCAGGTATGCTGAAAAGTACCCCTGACCAGCCTGCAATAAAAGCAAGTGCCGAAAGAATAATTGCGGCTTTATTGAATTTTCTCTCTATCATAATTAACCTCTTTCCCAAAGTACATACTCTGTATCCGTATTTTCATCATAATACTTTACAAATTTATATTCTTTTTCATTTATGTTGAATAATGGTGTGCGTTTTTTCTGTCCAGGCATTTGAATCATTGCAAGTTCATTAACTTTACGGTGATGAAATGTCACATTGAAGCTTTCTTTTTTTGTTTTATCATAGCCGTTTTCGGTCATTTTTATGCCGTTTACATCTGCAAACGTAGGATAATAGTAATCGTATGTTGAGGCTTCGTTATCAGTACAAAGCCACAGCAAACCGTCCTCGTCAACCTCAACTTTTACATTTTCAGCCATATTGTATTTTTCATAGCTCATTGTACAGTCAGTATTAATAAGAAAGAATTGTGCAAACCACAAAGCAGACAGTACAAATACAATACTTACAATTGAAATAACAACTTTTTCAATTCTTGCACGCTTTTTTATACGCTTGAACATTGAAACATCGGAATCAGCCTGAATGGCAACATCGGTATTTATTTTTTTCAGTTCATTGCGGCAGCTTTCACATTCAGCGATATGCTCCGCTACAGCCTGCCTGCTATCATCGCTGCACATATTTTCAGCGTAGAGGGGGAGCAGGTCTTTGATTATGTCACATTTGTTATTCATAGTTTTCCTCCTGTTTTTGAATAGTGTCGATTATTTTTAATTTTGCACGGTGGAAAGTCACCGCCGCCCAGTTTTCGGTTTTGCCGAACAATTTTGCAATTTGTTTAAAGGAAAGTTCACCGAATACTCTCAAAGTGAATACCTCTTTGTAAGGCTCTTTCATATCGTGGAGTATCTGATGTATCAGTTCGGCTGTTCCCTCATCTTCAAGGGCGTTTTCTATGGAAACTCCCGTATCAACCGTATCTTCGGGGAATTCCTCAAAGTCACGGAGCTTATTTTTTCGGCAGTAATCATAAAATGTATATTTAGCAATCTGACACAGCCACACTCTGACATCACAGTCGCCCTTGAATTTATCAATGGATTTCAGGGCTTTGAAAAAGGTTTCCTGCGTCAGTTCCTCTGCAAGATTGTCATTTTTGCAAAGGGATTTTGAATATAAAAATATATCGTGAAAGTATGTTTTGTAGAGCTCTTCAAACATTTCATTTCCTCCTTTCTGTCTATAAGACGTATGATATTCGGAAACATTACAAGATTTTCAAAAATTTTTTTTGAAATTTTCAAGGCGAATTTTTCTGTTGCAATTATAAGTAGTATTGTCATAAAAAAGGCAACCCCATAATTTCTGTTGGTGTTGCCTTATCTTTTTATTTGTAGCCGTAAATGATATACACCTTGTCATTTTCATCATATTCAAGGGGTATTGAATATTTATTCATCCTTTATTTACTGTAAATCATATCAATTCCCTTTTGTAGAATATCGCCGCTTATTGCACCTGTTGCGTAAGTAACGAAATTTCCGTCAGCATCAATAAAGAATGTTGTGGGGAGAGAGTATACACCGTATTTCATAGACGCATCGGAGTCATTGTCGTAATATACAGGAAAACTATAACCTGTGGATTTTATGAATTCCGAGGCAATTTCAACTGTTTCCCGTGAGCCGTCGGTGGAATTTACCATAATGAAATTTATATCCTCGCCAAGTTCGAGATATTTTTCATTGAAATCGGGCATTTCCATTTTACACGGACCGCACCAGCTTGCCCAGAAATTCAGCACAACGGGTTTACCCTTAAAATCCGAGAGATGAACGGGATTTCCGTCAATATCATATACAGTAAAATCGGGAGCGACAATTTTTTCAGCCGATTGTTCCGAGGAATTATCAGATGAAGAATCAGAAGCTGTTTGAGTTGTCTGTGGCTTTTGGTCTGCAAGCTGTGGCGATTCCACTTTATCGCTAAGCTTATTGTAAAGCACAGAAGCTCCGCCGAGAAGTAAAACCAGTAAACCCGAAAGAATTATAATTGTTTTTTTATTTTTCATAATGCCTCCTTATCCGAGGATTGCCAGTAATCTGCCAATTGTTCCCGTAGCCATAAGTATTCCCACAACAATGAGAAATACGCCGCATACTTTGTTTATGATGTTGTAATTCCCCTTGATAAAGGTGAATACAGATTTCAGATAATCAATGAGAACAGCACTTATAATAAAAGGTATGCCAAGTCCGAGAGAGTAAACGAGGAGCATTAACATTCCCTTTAAAACCTGTCCCTCCTGTGATGCCATCATAAGTGCTGAGCCCAAAAATGCACCTACACAGGGAGTCCAGCCAACTGAAAAAATTATGCCGAACAGCATAGCGGAAAAGAAATTCATATTTGATTTATCGAGGCGGCTGTTCATTCCCTTGAAAAATTTGATTTGAAAAACGCCTAAATAATTAAGTCCGAACAGAATAACAATAAGTCCCGAAATAATATCAACAATTGTCTGATGCTCCTTGAAAAAGCTTCCCACAGTACCTGCAAGAGCACCCATTGCCATAAAAATTGCGGTAAAACCTGTAACAAATCCAACGGCACATAATAGAGTTTTTCGTGTACTCCGTTCTCCGCCGCCTGCAAAATATGTGATATATATAGGTAACATCGGGAGCAGACAGGGAGAAATAAAAGTAATTATTCCCTCAAGAAAAGCTACGATATATTGCATAAAATCCCTCCTTATAAAATTACTCCGTTAAATAACTCTTGACTTTTCTAAACTGCAATATTGCAATAATATTATACCACATTTTGCATTGTAAAGTCAATGTTATAAATCCTTTGCCGAAAATGAATAGCCCTTTCTGTAATAGGAGTTGGTTTTTGATTTGCGGAAATGTATTGACAAAAACAGGAAAATGATATATAATTTTAATATGTGCAATCCTGCGTAATATATTAAGAGAGGAAATTAAATTATGAAATTTTTAAAGAAGTCTGCCATTGCTGTAATGGCTGCAACGATTATTTCAGCTAACGCTATTGGCTGTGTACCGATGAAATATGTGGTAAATCCTGTGCTTTCCGCAAGTGCGGCTGATATTGTTGACTCAGGCGAATGCGGAGCAGAGGGAAGTAATCTTACATGGACTCTTGACAGCGAGGGAACCCTCACAATTAGCGGTGAGGGAGAGATGCCTGAATGGAAGTATTCCGATTCTCCATGGTATGACAATGATTCTATTTTAAAAGTTATTATTGGCAAGGGTGTGAAGAATATTCCGGCAAATGCCTTTAGTGCTTGTGCTATTACGGAAGTTTCGATTTCTGAAACCGTGGAAAATATTCAGATAGATGCTTTATCATTGTATTATCTGAAAAATATAAATGTAGATGAAAATAATAAGAATTACAAGAGTGTTGACGGCATACTTTTTGACAGGAGTATGAGTACACTTTTAAATTACCCATGCCAAAAAGAGGGGAGTTTATATGAAATCCCTAATAGTGTAACAGCGATAGGAAAAGAAGCTTTCGATAATGTTTTAGATTTAGAAACAGTTATTATTCCTAACAGTGTTACAAATATTGGAGAAAATGCATTTTCATATTGCGGAATAAAAGAAGTAAAAATTCCCGCAAGCGTCACAACTATAGGCGATGAAGCCTTTATGTCCTCTGGCAGATTGGAAAAGATAGAAGTAGATGAAGCGAATAAATATTATAAGAGCGTTGACGATGTGCTTTTTGATAAGGATATGAAAACACTTATAGCATACCCTTACAGCAAGAAAAATGTATCATATACTATTCCGAACGGCGTAACGAGTATTGGTTTAAGTGCTTTTCATGGTAGCAGATATCTGAAAAATGTTACATTATCCGATACAGTAACAATTATTGAAGAACGTGCATTTTTTTCTTGCAGTAATCTTGAATCAATTGAAATTACTGATAATGTTAAAGAAATTGGTGAAGCTGCTTTTTTTGGAAGCAGAGAACTCGCTTCGGTTAAACTTCCCAAAAGTGTTAGTAAGATTGGATTTGATGCGTTTGGCAGTTGTGATTCTTTAGCTTTAATTGAAATTGAAAATCCCGAATGTACTATTTACGATTATTCGGCAACTATTTACAAAACAGCAGTAATTTCGGGTTATTCGGGATCGACTGCACAGGCATATGCTGAAAAATACGAAAGAAATTTTGTGCCTCTCGGTGATAAGCCTGCAACACCTGCATATCAGCTTGGTGATGCAAATGCAGACGGCAAAATTGATTCCTCAGATGCATCACTTATTCTTGCTGAATACGCAATAATTCAGACAGGTGCAAATACAACATTTACTGATGCTCAGAAACTTGCTGCTGATGTAAACAAGGACGGTATGATTAATTCCTCTGATGCCTCAAAAATCCTTGAATATTATGCGGATTCTTCAACCGGTAAAACACCGAGCTGGGATTAAAATTATATCATAATTGAAAATATCCTCCGTATCGTGAAAATGGTACGGGGGAACTTTTTTAGGGAGATTTCACCAAAAAAAGCCTTTATCGCTTTAGCTTTGTAGTATATTACACTTGAATTTTATTTTCTAATGTGCTATAATATATTTAACCGTGGTCTCATAGTATAACGGTTAGTACAACGGGTTTTCATCCCGTCAACGGGGGTTCAATTCCCCCAGGAGATGTAGCACCTTCGAAAGAGGGTGTATTTTTTTTTGCCCAATATTTTTCTATCTAAAATAAAGGTTCTATACATTTAGTTGTGTGAAAGCATAGTCAAGGAAATTTGAATATATAGAAAAAAAGCGTAAATACCAGTAGATTTTTAATTGCAAAAACAAATCAACAAGAGGTATTTACGCATGAAAGACTCTATCACAATAAAGCATTCATTGCCATATTTCGAGGTCACAAAAGAACCAGTATTGGTAACTACAATAAACAACAAGCAGATGTTCATAACAGAAGGCATCAGTACGAAAGCTACAGCAACCGTATGTCCAGTATGTGGGCATGTGTTGCATTGCAATGGCACTAATGTCAGAAGCATAAGGGACATAGACCTTCTTGGGCATCATAGTCTGATTCGGGTAAAGCTGAAAAGGATGAGGTGCCCATCCTGCAATTATTCATCAATGCAGGCTCCTGGATTCGAGGCGGAGCATCACAAGATCACGCAGAGACTCTACAGAAGGGTCATGGTACGAATGAACAATGGAAGCGGTGTTACAGAGACAGCCAAACAGCTATGGCTTCATCCATCGACCGTATATGCAATAGACAAGGAATGCCTGAAGTCAAAGCGTTTCCTTCTC
>CALFMA010000280.1 GCA_937880065.1 uncultured Ruminococcus sp. | reverse complement strand
CTTTAGTTTTTCTTTGATAGATGGAATAGATAAATCCTTCATTTCTACAACTGACAATGTTAAATTACTACAATTTCTCTGCCCTTCTATAACATTTAATAAACTATCAAAATATTACATAAATGATTGAAGATTAAAGTATTATAAAGAATTATATCCAGAATTACAATTAACAGAATTAAATGTAAAAAATGCTGCAGTACTAGAAAGAAAATCAGATATTAGATGTGGTAATAGTATCGAATTCGATTCTATCTATTCAATTGAAAAATATGAAACAGTAAGAATCTTAGGTGAATACGATAATTGGTATTTTGTTTTAACAAAAAAAAATGTTCTAGGTTTCGTATTAAAAAATCATACATCTATATTAAAAGATAATAGTACTATAATAGATAATAGCGAAAATAAAATATTCTATTATCAAGATGGAGAATTAACATATTCAATTCCTACAAATCCAAATAAACACATTGTTCAACCTAAAAATGGTACATATCAAGTAATAGATAAAAAAAGAGATTTAATCTTATTTGATACAAATACAGGATGGCAAAATGCCCTAAGTGATAATGGTTCTGAATACCTATATGATACGATTGAACAAGGAGATAGAGTAATAGTTCATAGATAAAGATTTACATAAGTAAATCTTTTTTTTTTATAAAATATTAAGATATAATAAAAGTATAGAAGGAGTGTGAGAAAATGATATCTAGACAAGAAATCAAAGCTAAAGCAAGAGAAATCTTTGCTATAGAAAAAATCTGCTCCCTTACGGAAAAAACAGAGCTCAGGGAAAACGGAAAAGCCCTCGAATATGATGATTATATTTTGAAAAAGTACAGCCTTAAAATCTGCGACGGATTAACCTCTGCCGTCTATGTGCTTGTGCCGAAAAAAATCTCCGAAAAAGCAAAGGGTGTTGTTGCTCTTTGCGGTCACGGCTACGGTGTAAGGCAGATTCTGAATATTTCAAAAAGAGGCAATAAAAAGCATTTCAATTATGTTGACAACTATCAGAAAAACTTTGCTGTTGAGCTTGCAAAAAGGGGTAATGTTGTGATTGCTCCCGAGCTTTTCGGGTTTGGTGAAGCAAGACTCAGCCACGATTTATGGAAGCCCTTTTATATAAGCTCCTGCGATGAGCTGTCCCATCATCTTCTGCCTTACGGACTCACAACGGCAAGCGTGAGAATAGCTCAGGCTCTGATGTGCGTAAAGGTGCTTAAAGAGATGGATGAGGTTGATGAAAACAAGGTGTCCCTTATGGGAATCTCAGGCGGTGGCCTTACGGCACTGTATGCCTCTGTGCTCGATGACAGCATTTATAAAACCGTTATCTGCGGTTATGTAAACACCTTCAAGGACAGTATTCTTTCAATGTGGCACTGCCCCGATAATTATATTCCGGGTATACTTGAAGTCGGCGAAATCTATGATTTTGCTTCGGCTCTTGCCCCTAAAGAGCTTTTTATCGAGTCGGGAACAAAAGACAAGCTTTTTCCCATAGATGCTTCCGAATATGCCCACGGAAAAATAAAAAGGGTTTACTCTCTTATGGATGCCGGGGATAAGCTTCACATTGATATTTTTGACGGAAAACACTCTGTCTGCGGAAGAAAGTCTTTTGACTGGATTACGGAATAACAGCTATGAAGTATAACAAAAAAGATTATATGTTTCTTATAAAAGAGTCAACCGCTCTTTACAAAGCAAGCCGTGAAGATAATCTCGCAGATTTTCCGATTAGTGAAAGGGAAAAGTTTCATAAAAACGGAAACCGTGAAGATTTCGAAAAGCTGTATTTTAAAAGACGTGACTATCTCTCATCTGCAGCGATACTTTCACTTTTTGACGACAGTTATGTGGATGAACTTGAAAAAATACTGCTCGGAATATGTGAAGAATCTCTCTGGGCGCTTCCTGCTCACACCACGGGAAATGAAGAAGATGACAGAAAGATTATTGACCTCTTTGTAGCGGAGACATCCTTTGCTTTGGCAGAAATCTGTACGGTTTTCAAGGATAAAATTTCATCAGATGTATATGACAGAGTCAGAGCTGAAATCAAAGCACGACTTCTTGATAACTACAGAAATAATACATATTGGTGGGAAAGCTGCAGTATGAACTGGGCAGCGGTCTGTGCAGGATATTCAGCAGGAGCACTTTTATATTTGTTTCCCAATGAGTTTCAGGAGCTTAAAGGGCGCATTTTAAAAACTCTTGCCTGCTATATTGACGGCTTTACACAAGACGGCTTCTGCCTTGAAGGCCCCTCTTACTGGCAATACGGATTTATGGCATATACGGTTTTTGCCGATTTGCTTTATAGGTTCAGCGATGGCAAAGATGACCTTTTCCACAGTGAGAAAATAAAAAAGATTGCCGTTTACGGAAGTAACAGCCTTCTTGGTGTCGGAGACACAGCTGTCAGCTTTTCTGACGGAAATATGAATTTTAATCCTGATTATGCTTTGCAGAGTTATCTCTGTCATAAGCTGCCTCACGTGGTGCCTTGTCCCGATAGCAGTTGTAAAAGCTTTGATAATTCAAACACCAAATGGATTGACCTGTACAGAGTGCTGATATGGCAATTTTCTGACAATACGTCAAAAAAAGAAAAGGCGAATACTGTTTATTCGGCCTGTGCAAATCAGCTCATTGTCAACAAAACAAAATATTCCTTCGCCTTTAAGGGAGGACATAACGACGAGCCTCACAACCATAATGACCTGGGCTCCTTCATTTATTCAGACAGTGACGGCCAGGTTTTCTGTGATCTCGGCTCTGGAAGATACACCAAAGATTATTTTGACAACAGCAAACGATACGGCATTTTCTGCAACTCATCTTTTTCTCACAGCGTTCCGATAATAAACGGAATGCCCCAACCATACGGTAAGAAATTCAATGCAAAAATTATATATGAAAACAATTTGGCTGTATGTGACATGACAAATGCCTATGAGGAAAGTCAACTGTCCTCTTTTGTAAGAAAAGCAGAAATCAAAGAAAAAGGAATACTGCTCACTGATAGCTTTGATTTTGCCGATGCTTTATCAGTTACAGAGCGTTTTGTAAGTCTGAGAAAAGCAAAATCAGAAGACGGTGTTCTGATTTTCGGCAATACAAGGATGTATTATCCTGCCGACAAAATTTCTTTATCACTTAAAGAAGAAAAGCATACCCCGCACGAATATGACAAAGAGGACATAACGGTTTACTGTTATGATTTTCTGCTTAAAGATGGTATAAATGAAATAACCTTCAAAATAATAACAGAATAAAAAATCACGGTGATTCCTTTCGGTTTCACCGTGATTATTTTATTTACTTAATGGCTCAAGAGTAATACAGATTTCTGCCTTTTTAACATTTTCAAGCCTGACGGTCAGCTTCTGAATGTCGGGATATTCCTCATCCCATTCCCATTCATCCTCCACAGCATCTATCGCCACGTCCATCGAATCTAAACAACGATCACACGTTACTTGTACCAAACCCTTAACCTCAACTTCCAAATCAAAGTCATATTCGCGCAGATTCAGATGCGCCTCAACCTTCGCTTCACCACCCAAGAGTTCTGTACCTTCAATCTCGCTAAAGTAGTCACTATTTAACTGAAAATTATATACATACTCACCTAACTCCAGAGAGTCTAAAGTGATAATATGAGATTTTTTATCAGTCATTGCTACACTTTAATCCAAATTGGCTTGCAAAGGTACTACAAAAAATGGACATACGCAAATATTTTTAGAAAAAAATGCATTTTTGTATAAAAATGGTGAGTATGGACTACATTTAGCGACCGTAGCTTCGGGGGAATGCAATCTGAAGTGCACCCACATATAAAGCAATTTCTATAAAATATCGCATTTTACTTGCACGTATGCAAAAAAAGTAGTACTTTTGCAACGCAAATGTATTAAACTGAAATTACAACACCATGGTACATATTCTCACATCACTATTGTTGGGATTCCTGATGATTCTTGACCCCTGCACACTCTTCACGAGTATTGCAGCCATTGGGTATATTGATAAGGAAATTAACAATCGTCGCAAAGTGCTGTGGAACGGACTAATGTTTGTACTTGGTAAATTAGCGACTTACACGTTGCTTGCCATTCCATTTATCATGGGTGCGCAGACAGAAGGCATCAAGCATTTTCTCAACCATTGGGGTGAACCATTATTAGCGGCATTCATGATTATCTGTGGTATCTTGCTGCTCTTTACTGGCAAGCATCACCACGAGCATGATCACGGCATAAGCAAATGGCTAAAAAGTGTTGATAGTCAGAGCAGTGGGTTCTGGTCTTTTATGCTTGGAATCTTCTTCGCCATTGCTTTTTGTCCACACCGTTTAGTGTATTTCTTTACAATGGTAGATATTGCTATTACACTACCTTATTCATGGAATTGGATATTACCTATCGTTTTCGGATTGGGCACAGGATTGCCCATTATGATCATTGCATGGCTAATATCGTATAGTGCAGTATCTATCTCCACCCTCACTGCCAAACTGCATTCTATTGAAAAATGGATACGCTACGTATCTGCTGTCCTCTTTATTGGGTTTGGAATATATCTTTGCGTGCATATCTTTGTACATGGTATAGAATGTGAGTGCGAGCACCACCATCACACCACACATGTCACTCTAAACACTAAACACTAAACACTAAACCAACATGCCTTCCCCTTTCTTTCGCTTCAAGCAATTTACTATATGGCACGATCGCTGTGCCATGAAAGTAGGTACAGATGGCGTGCTATTGGGAGCATGGTGTCCCCTACCATCCAGTCATTCAGCCTCATCGCCTTATCGCCTACTGGATATTGGAACAGGCAGCGGATTAATCGCGCTGATGTTGGCACAACGATTAAACAACTCTGAGATTGATGCTATTGATATCGACCAGAGTGCGGTGGAGCAGGCAACATATAATTTTGCACAATCGCCTTTTGCCCCTGTTTTGACGGCTCATCAAACTAGGTTACAGGACTGGAACGAAAAACCTTACGATTTGATTGTGAGTAACCCTCCTTATTTTCAATCAAGTTTGAAAAATCCCAATGCACAACGGGCTGCAGCACGACATACCGACACGCTAACGTATTCTGAACTCATCTCACACTCATCACGATTACTCACAAAACACGGAATACTAGCACTCATTTTGCCTATCGAAGCAGAAGCAGAGATCATTCGTTTAGCGCGTGAGCATCAACTATCTCCTACACACATTACTCGCGTACATCCTAAGCCCGATAAACCAGCCAAACGCCTATTGATCGCCTTCAGCCCTTGCGCCAACGATTCTTTACCAATCATCCATACTTTTTATATTGAAGGGGACAATATTCCACGAAGTGAAGAGTATCAAACATTGACAAAAGACTTCTACCTATAAAACATAAAAAAGAGCCGAATTTTCGGCTCTTTTTTATATATAATAAGGTGTAATCCTTATCCAAGCATAGTCAGCAAGATACCCGCAGCCACAGCCGAACCAATCACACCTGCTACGTTTGGACCCATAGCGTGCATGAGGAGGAAGTTGCTTGGGTCGGCCTTTTGACCTTCTG
>CALFMA010000279.1 GCA_937880065.1 uncultured Ruminococcus sp. | reverse complement strand
TAATTCATCGTTTGATAATTTTGATAGTATCTGGCCAGTAATCTACGATGATGAAGTTCTCAGCTATTATTATCCTAATATTGAAGCTGGTGAAACTGTATATATTCGTGGCTACTTCGATGATCAGATCGATTCAACTGATAACATCAAATTCCGTGTTCACAGCGTATACAGTGAAGATTCAGAGCTTATTGTCAATGATATGGCTAATCCTAATGTTCTCTTAAACGATCCCAATGTATTCGATCGCAGAACTTTGAATGCAACTGCTTATAATCAGTATATCATCAGCACCAATTCTATGGATACAGAAATTGTAGTCTGGGATCAGTACGGAAATGTGATTGGTTTAGATCATGAGTTCAATCAGGAAGGATTAAACTACTACTTCAACTGTTACGAAGATCAGACCTATTATGTAATGGCACTTCCAACCAGTTCAGCTCCTAATTACAGGAATATTGATCTCTACGTAAACACACCTAATAATACTGATGTAAATCTCTGTGATATCTATACTGTTTATAACACGAGAAAAGCGCCCATAACATACAACTTCACAGCACCTATGGACGGCTATTACTACTTTGATACTCTGTATTACGGCGTAGACTGCTATACAATCGTAGATGAAAATGGAGTTGCATCAGAATGGCCTTTTGACAGTCACTTCAACATATATATGTATGATACTGACTATAACACTTTCCATAATTTCACTTCCGTTGAACCTGGAAATAATCATGACAATTTCTGTGCTTTCTATATGAACGAAGGTCAGCAGATTATCTTCAATTTCAATCAGGATATGCTCAGGGGCTCGGATCATATCGATTTCAGCCTTAACTGGGCAAAACCGGGCATTATTGAAGCAAACAATGTTCAGAACAATGGAATTGATGCCGGAGATTCTGTATGGTATGAGTTCACTGCTCCCGCTGACGGATCTTACACATTCAAAGCTCAGAGCGACAGTGACTGGATTGGATTCGATATCGGTACTATTGAATACTTCGAACAAGTCGGAAGCGATAACGGTTTAGTTGAGTATACTATGGATTTGACCGAGAACGAGAAAATATATATCAGAATCTATTCACTCGAAGAGGATCTCAGCTATAATTTGTTGGTAAGTGATAATAGTGCACCAGTTGGCGAACCCATTGCACTGACACTCAATAATACTGTATCCGGTCATTATGAAAACGCTATTCAGTTTGATTTCTTCTCTTTCACAGCTGAGCAGACAGGCACATATTACTTTTATTCCGACGATACTTCTAATGATATGTATGGCTACCTCTACAGTAACGCGGCTTTGACTGAATTAATAGCAGCTAATGATGATGATCATGGCGATTTGCAGTTTTTAATAGAATTCGATCTTGAAGAGGGACAAACGGTTTATCTGAAGCCGGTTAACTATAATAACAACGATTCTGCTGATTACAGTATAACTGTTTCGATGCAAGAGCCGGAGCCACTTGGCGATGAACCTTATATTTGCCCAGAGTGTGGCGGTGAAAATGGCGATCATGATCCGATGTGTTCTTATTATGATATCATCGATGAAGATATCTATGACGAATGCGGCGGTTTAGATGGTGCCCATGAAGATTGGTGCTCTCATTATGGCGAAGACGGAACAGGCGAGGATGAAGACTAATATGTTTGTTTCACCTATAAAGTAAATCGCTATTATTGACATAATATAATATCATAATACAACAATATGTATTCCTGTAACTCCTCTCATGCAGAATAGCTTCAACTCTATCTGTGTGAGAGGAGTTGTGGAATACCCTATATTTCACTTTGATACAAATGCCATAATTCACAGATATGGCATCTGTATGAGAGAGAAAGTCAGGGAGACACAAAAGAAATATTCAAATAATCTGAAAGAGGTGGTTTATCAATGAAAAGGAAATCAAAAGTTTTGATCTCATCAGTTGCAGCTGCTGCGGTAACAATATCAGGGATCGTCGGTGCTATACCGCAAGTACAGAATTTATCCTCTGCGATAGTTGCGTATGCAGAGGAAAGTCAGTCTGTCAGATACTACAATTTTAGTGTAACTGGTGGTACACTTTCAAACGGTAAAACGACCGGCAGAGCTAAAGAGTCGCAATATATTACTGTTACAGCAGATGAAGCACGGGAAGGCAAAAAGTTTTCACACTGGACAAGAAACGGTGTGACAGCGTCTACTGAAGCTGATTATTCATTCCGTATGTTCCTGCAATCTTGAAGTATACAAGAAATGTTTATTACATAGGAAATCTTGAAATAGCCAAGCTTGAAAAGGGAAAGGTTACTTTCTACAATATCGACTGTGAAGAAATCACAAAGCCTTTAACTGAAATAAAGTGGGATGCTGAATCTGCTGAAAAGGGCGGATATGAGCATTTCATGTTGAAAGAAATTCACGAACAGCCAAAGGTAATAAAGGATACAATCAATTCTGTCGTAACAAATGGCGTAGTTCATTTTGACAGCGTAAATCTTACAGATGAAGAAATATGCAATATTCAGCAGGTATATATCGTAGCTTGCGGAAGTGCATATCATGTCGGTGTTGCTGCACAGTATGTATTTGAGGAACTTACAAGTATTCAGGTAAGAGTTGAGCTTGCATCGGAATTCCGTTACAGAAAGATGAAGCTTAATAAAAATAGCCTCGTTATTGTAATCAGCCAGTCAGGAGAAACAGCAGATACTCTTGCTGCACTTCGTGAAGCTAAAAATCAGGGAATAAAAACACTTGCAATTGTAAATGTAGTTGGTTCATCTATTGCAAGAGAAGCAGACAACGTATTCTACACACTTGCAGGACCTGAAATTTCAGTTGCTACAACAAAGGCATACAGCACACAGCTTATAGCAGGTTATCTCCTTGCATTACAGTTTGCAAAGGCAAGAGATGAAATAACGGACGATAATTATAACGAACTGCTTGAGGAAATATATTCAATTCCCGAAAAAGTTGAGCATATTCTTAATTCAAAGGAAAGAATACAGTGGTATGCAAATAAGCTTGCCAATGTAAGTGATACATTCTTTATTGGAAGAGGAATTGACTACGCAATCGGAATGGAAGGTAGTCTTAAACTTAAAGAAATCAGCTACATTCATTCAGAGGCTTATGCTGCCGGAGAACTTAAACATGGTCCGATAAGCCTTATTGAGAACGGAACAATAGTAATCAGCGTTATAACTCAGGATAATCTTGTGGAAAAGACAATCAGCAATATGGTTGAAGTAAAAGTCGTGGAGCAAGATTAATGGCAGTAACAATGGCAGGCAACTATTTTATCGAAGATACAGCTGAATTTACAGCTTATGTACCGAGAATAAACAAACTCTTTGCAGGAAGTCTTGCTGTAGTACCGCTTCAGCTTGTTGGTTACTATGTAACTATTGCTAAGGGCTTTGACGTTGATAAGCCAAGAAATCTTGCTAAGAGTGTGACGGTGGAATAATAAATATATAAGAAGGGGAGTCGAATCACATGCCAATGCAGCTATTTCTGCACAATAAAACCGCTTATGAAGCCGCAGTAAAGATGCTTGCAGAACGAAAAAAGCTGCTGTGATTCATCCTACCGGTACTGGTAAGAGTTTTATCGGTTTCAAGCTTTGCGAGGATAATCCAGATAAAACTATTTGATGGTTATCTCCGTCAAGATATATTTATCAGACGCAGATTGAAAATCTTGCAGAAACATCTGACGGCTATGAGCCGAATAATGTGAAATTCTATACTTATGCAAAGCTGCTTAATATGACAGCAGAGGAGATAAGTGAAATAAATCCCGATTTCATAATTTTGGACGAATTTCACCGCTGCGGTGCTGAATTGTGGGGTGCAGGTGTTTATGCGGTTTTAAGAGAATATTCAACAACTCCAGTTCTTGGACTTTCTGCAACTGCTATCCGTTATCTTTACAATCAGCGTAACATGACAGATGAGATTTTTGACGGAAATATTGCAAGCGAAATGACTTTAGGAGAAGCTATTGTTCGGGATATTCTCAGTCCGCCAAAGTATATCCTTTCAATCTTTTCTTATCAGAAAGACCTTGAAAAATACGAAAAACGTGTGAAATCTGCAAAGAGTAAGGCTGTACAGGATGCTGCAACAGCCTATCTTGAAGCACTTCGCCGTGCTTTGGATAAAGCCGAAAAACTTGATGTTCTTTTTGATAAGCACATGACAGACAGAAAAGGAAAATATATCGTGTTCTGTGCTAATTATGAGCATATGCAGGATATGATTGATAAGGCTGAGGAGTGGTTTTATAAGGTTGATAAAAAGCCTCATATCTATTCAGTCTATTCAGATGATCCAACAGCAAGCAAATCCTTTGCGGATTTTAAAGCTGATAAAAGCGATCATCTGAAGCTTTTATATTGCATTGACGCACTTAATGAGGGCGTTCATGTTCCCGATATTTCAGGAGTTATCCTGCTACGTCCAACGATTTCTCCTATAATTTATAAACAGCAAATTGGTAGAGCCTTGTCTGCGTCAAAGTCAAAAAATCCCGTGATTTTCGACATAGTCAATAACATAGAAAACCTCTACAGCATTGACGCTGTAGAGGAAGAAATGCAGGTTGCTATTGAATATTATCGTTCTCATGAGGGAGAGGGGACAGTAGTCAATGAATCCTTTGAGCTTATCGACAAAGTGGCTGACTGTAAATCACTTTTTGATGAATTAGAGGGAACTCTTTCCATGGGTGCTGTACATATGTGGGTAAACTACGATGTATTTCATGGGATTTGATGTACGAACAGGCTAAACTTTACTATGAACAGTACGGTAACATTGACATTCCCAAGCGTTATTTTACAGCAGAGGGTTATTCTCTCGGCTTATGGCTTCAAACACAGCGTAGGGTATATAATGGACAAGTAAATGGAACATTGACGCAGGTTCAGATTGATAAGCTTAACGAACTTGGTATGCGTTGGGAGTCTAAATCAGATTTGACATGGGAAAAATATTACGAATTTGCGAAGAATTACTATGAAAATAACGGTGATTTGAAAGTTCCTGCAAAGTATATAGATGAAAATGGCATGGATCTCGGACGCTGGATTGCACAAATTCGAGTATTCAGAAAAAGCAGAATCAGAAAGAGAAAGCTTTTCGATTGCTTCTTTTAGAGTCTTGTAATCCTCGTTCGAGACAGGGAAAAATCCAGCATAAACAAATGGTTGGACATTTTTATAACCCGGTAGTGGTTCAGTGGCTGGAGTTTTTGCGAGTGTTACAGTATCACCAACTTTGGCCTCTCGGGTAGTTTTGAGATTGGTAACAATGTAGCCGATTTCCCCACTTTCTAGCTCGGATTTGGGCGACATTTCTGGCTTCAAAACGCCGACTTCTAGTGCGAGACCGTTTTTCTTGGCAGCCATCATGCGGATTTCAGACGATTTTGGTAGTTTGCCGTCAAAGATACGTACATATAAAACTACGCCGCGGTAGTCGTCGAAATAAGAATCGAAGATTAAGGCTCGAAGTGGAGTTATGTCTTTCGGGGCACCGGTCGCGTCGCCCTTAGGACTTGGTGCGTTTTCAATAATTCTATCTAACA
>CALFMA010000278.1 GCA_937880065.1 uncultured Ruminococcus sp. | reverse complement strand
AGATGCTAGCTAAGAAAGCTGACCGCTTAGTAGAGCAATGTACTGAAGATACTCTTTACGACCCCGATACTGAATATTATACATATAATCCTGCCGCTCAAAATAATGAAGCCGTTGTTTTGCAAGCAGGTTTAACAGAAGAACAATTCAATGCTAATAAGACTAGATATTATATTGGCATTACTAAGCGCTATGGTAATAATTATCATAAGTATGATACTAAAGAATATCGTAATGATAAATTTAAGGCTGAATTAAAAGACCATTTTGATATTGAATATTTATCTACTTATTTTGTTATGACTGAAGTATTTGAGTGTTACGACTCTCGCGGAAAGAATTGTATGATGGCTTCTTGGGGACCTCTTAAAGAAGGTGGAGAATATATTTGGTATCCAATTTTCTACGATCTAGATACTTAGTTAGGTATTAATAATACCGGTATTCCTTCATTCACTTATTCTGTTGATGCTGGTGCAACTTTTGCACAAACAGGTGGAACAATTTCTACAGTGAGTGGAAAATTTGGCTATGGCATAACAAACTATGGCTTTTTTAATATGTCTGGTGGACAAATTTCAAACAACAGCAAAGGCATTTATAACGAAGGAACAATAGGGATTTATGACGGCCTGATAACGGCAAACCGTTATTCGGGTGGCGGTGCAGGTGGCGGCATTGAAAATAAAAACGGAAAAGCGGCTATTTACACAACCCTTGACCATGAGGCAAACCGTGCCGCTTATAATGCTTTTATGGGAGCTGACGGCTGTATTGCTGCATATAACTACAAAACAGGAGAACTTCTCGTCTGCACAAGTCTGCCAAATATTGACCCTCGTGGGGGATATGTGGGAATAGAAAATATGAAATCGGGAACACTTATGGCAAAGGCATTATATGGAACTGTTCCCGGCTCAACTCAAAAAGTTTCAACTGTTATAACAGCTCTTGAAATTCTCGGACAGGAGGGACTTTACGCCAAAAGCTACAGCTGCGGCGGATATTTCATAAATGCCACAGGCGGAAAAATTGACTGTCATAACAGCTGGGGACACGGCACACAGAATATTCAGCAGGCGGTGGAAAACAGCTGTAATCCGTTCTTTGCACAGCTTGTACAGGACGGCGATATGCCCCTTGAAAGCATTATTGAGATGTACACAAAGCTGGGATATGACGTAAACAGAACAGATGAAACCGAAACGGAGCAGGAGTACATTGACATTGACGGAATTCAATGTTTCAAGGCATCCACAACTCTAACGGATACATCTGAATTCTCAACACAATGGGGCTGTATCGGACAGGGCGAAACTCTTGCAAGCCCTATTCAGCTTATGATGTGGCAGAGTGCCATAGCTAACGGCACAGGAAAAATGACAATGCCCTATCTCATTGAAACGGTGACGGACGTTAACGGAAATGTCACAGAAAAAGCAAAAACAAAGTACAGCGAGCAGATTTTCAGCACGGAAACTGCCGATTCCGTCAAGCAGATTTTACTCACCAACGGAGCAAATCACTATCAGTATTCAATTCCGGGCTATAAGGTGGCAATAAAAAGCGGTACTGCACAGGTCAAGCACGGTGCAGAGGAAAATGCCCTCCTTGTGGGATTTGTTGATGATGAAAGTTTCCCCATTGCATTTTGCGTAGTTCTTGAAAATAAATACAGCACACCTGCTGTTGCGGAAAATATTGTAACAACAATGCTTAATAATCTTGCAAACTAATATGTCATATGTGACAAATCACAACACAAAGTTTATACAAAATATACAAAGTTAACAAAATAGTATTGTAAATGTGATTTTTTTATGGTATAATATAACTGTAGAAAAAACATTCTACATCATAAGCCGTTCCCGATATACAGGGGACTAACTAAGGAGGATTACAATATATGAAAACAACTATTACAGCAAAGAAAATGCAGATTCCACAGAATTTCACCGAGTACGCAGAAACAAAACTTGATTCAAAGCTCAGCAAATTTTTCGGAGATGAAGCAGACGCAAAGATTGTTCTTTCAGAGGTAAAGAATCAAATCGTTGTGGAGCTTACAGTTAAATATAACAGCGTGATTTACCGTGCAGAACGCACCGCTGTTGATAAGAACGACGCTCTTGATGATGCTATTGACAAGATTATCAGACAGATTCGCAAGAATAAGACAAAGCTTGAAAAGAAGCTGAAGGATACAGCTTTCAAGGAGGCATTTGCAGAGCCTGTTGAGGAAGTGCCTGAGTATACAGTTATCAAGGAGAAGAAGTTTGAGCTTCGTCCTATGGATGTTGAGGAAGCTATTCTCCAGATGAATCTTCTCAGCCATACATTCTTTATGTTCCTCAATGCAAAGACAGGAAATATAAATGTTGTGTATAAGCGTACAGACGGAAATTATGCCGTTCTTGAGCCTGATACAAAGTAAATAATTTCGGGGCGGAACTTGTTTCCGCCCTATGTTGTAAAAGGGATTTAGGGGGAATTTAATATGTTTATTGAGTTTTTGACAGAGTTCATTGGTTCTTTGTTAATTGAGGGGTCTCTTGAAGCAGGCACAAGCAAAAGAGTGCCTATGCCCTTGCGTATATTGTTACTGGTTTTGTTTTTCGGATTTTACATTGGTCTGATTGGAATTATTACGGTATGCGGCATAAACAATGCAAAGAACGGAAATATTTTTGCCGCCGCAGTATTATTTGCCATAGCTGTATTTATTGCATTAATGGTTATCGTGTGGTTCGTCAAGACCTGTAAAGAAAAACGGAATAATAATTAAACGAATTTTGGAAAGCCTGAGGTGAAAATCTCAGGCTTTTTTTTGCTAACAGCTAACGGCTCAATTGCAAAACGGCTAACAGCTAAAGGCTAACGGCTAACGGCTCAATTACAAAACGGCTAACAGCTCAATTACAAAATGGCTAACATTCGAACACAAAAAGACTTGACATTCCCGAAATATAGTGTTATAATCTTTAGGCGAAAAGAAAACGGAGGGAAATTTATGTTAAGGAATTTCAGAGAAAAATATATCGGCGACAAGCAGTTTTACAAAAATGTGCTATATATGGTAATCCCCATGATACTGCAAAATCTTGTCACCAATTTTGTAAGCCTTATTGATAATATAATGGTGGGACGTATCGGCACGGAGCAGATGAACGGCGTTTCTATCGTAAATCAGTATATTTTCGTTTTCAATATAACTGTTTTCGGAGCAGTTGCAGGTCCGAGTATTTTCGGAGCGCAGTTTTTCGGAAAGGGCGACCATGAGGGGCAGAAATACACATTCAGATACCGACTTATAGCCGTTACGCTGATTACTGCAATTGGTGCGGCTATATTCGGATTTTTCAGCGAACCCCTTATAAATCTCTTTATCAGCAAGGAGGACGCTCCCGAAAGAATGGCGGAAACTCTCAAATACGGCAAGGAATATATGCTCTATATGCTCATTGGTCTTATCCCCTTTGGCATAGGACAGGCATATTCCAGCGTAGTCCGTGAGTGCGGTGAAACACGTATCCCAATGATTGGCTCAATGGCGGCGGTTGTGTTCAATATATTCCTTGATTATGCCCTTATTTTCGGTAAATTCGGATTCCCCGAAATGGGCGTAAAGGGTGCGGCAATTGCTACAGTGGCGGCAAAATTTATTGAAGCACTTGTGGTTATTGCGTGGACTCATGCAAAACCCAAAAAGAATAAATATATCGTGGGTGTATTCCGCAGATTTACAATTCCCCGTGAACTTGTGGGGAAAATGCTTATTAAAGGTCTGCCCCTGCTTTTCAATGAGTTTTTATGGGCGGCAGGTATGTCAATAATTGCACAATGTTATTCCGTCCGTGGCCTTGATGTTGTGGCTGCAAGAAACATTTCAAGCACAATGACAAACCTTTTCGGAGCGATTTATATTCAGCTTGGTTCATGTATCGGTATTATCGTAGGTGCGAAATTAGGTGCAAATAAGCTGAAAGAGGCTCGCAGCACCGACAATAAACTGCTGTTTTTCAGCGTAGCCGTAACAGTTGTGGTGGCGGCAATTAT
>CALFMA010000277.1 GCA_937880065.1 uncultured Ruminococcus sp. | reverse complement strand
AGATATCTGTATTGTCCGTTCCGGAATGCAGCGTTCAGCTGTGACCGCAGCTTTTCAATTCTGCAAAGAGCCTTCGGATCAACCGAAAGCTCTATGTATGGTATTTGCCATTCAAAATTGATAGTACTTTGCGTTCACTGCTTCGCAAAAAGTTCTGTCATGCTCAACGATCAGCATAGTCGGCTTACAGCTGACGAGCAGTTTCTCAAGTTGTCTGCGTGAGTACACGTCGAGGTAATTCAGCGGCTCATCCCATATGTAAAGATGTGCGGGAGTGCAGAGACTTGCGGCAATCATGACTTTCTTTTTCTGTCCGTCGCTGAAATCTGAAATATCCTTCTCAAACTGCTCTCTTGAAAAATCAAGCTTACGGAGTATCGCCTTGAAAAGGCTCTCGTCCAGACCATGAGAATACGCATAATCGGTAAGATTTCCTGAAATTTCCGAAAAATCCTGTGTAATGCGTGATATTTTCAGCTGACGGTTCATGATGACTTCTCCCGTATGAGGAATATCATCACCGCAGATCAGCCTGATAATGCTGGTCTTTCCGCAGCCGTTTCTGCCCGAAAGTGCAATGATCTCTCCTTCGTTCACATCAAAGAAAATTCCACTGCATACAATCCTGTCATCAAATCGCACGGAAAGATTCTGCACACTCAATAACTTTTTGCTGTGAAATTTCAGAACAGGAAGCTTTAATGCCGCTGTCGTTTCGATATTTCTCAGAAGTCCCGATTTTTTCTCAATATCCGCCTCTATTCTGTTCTCCATGGACTTTGAGCGATTCATCAGCTTCTTGGATTTTCTTGCAACGGAACAGCGTCTTGATATTGATTTTTCTGTTTTTGTCGGATCAAAGCCTATCTTGGTACGCTCAATTCTGTCAGAATGCTCGGCAGCACGTCTTGCAGCAGCTTCCAGATTCCTGATTTCCTTTTTCAATCTCTCATTCTGCACCATTTCAAAATTATCCCTTGCCGCCTTGTTCCGCTCCCACGAGGAATAGTTTCCCTGTTCAATCTCAATATTTGTTCTGTTGATTGAAAGAACATGGTCTATACACTCATCAAGAACAGCTCTGTCATGAGAAATGAGAATAAAACCCTTTTTGCGTTTCAGATAGCGGCTGACGATTTCTCGTCCGTTCATATCAAGATGATTGGTAGGCTCGTCAATCAGCAGAAAGCAGTTCTCCCGTAGAAAAAGCATCGCAAGCATGACCTTTGTTTTCTCACCGCCCGAAAGCGTTGCATACGGACGATACAGCACATCATCACTTACCTGTAAAAGTGAAAGTTCTCTTATAAGCTCCCAGTTTTCGGCATTTGGACATATCTCCTCCGCAAGATACATTACAAGCATATTCTCATCAGAAACAGGAAACGGAAAGTATTCAAACTCCACACTCGACGTAATTCTGCCGGTATACTCGTATTCCCCCATAAGAAGCTTCATAAAGGTAGTTTTGCCCCGACCGTTTCTTCCGGTAAAGCCAAGCTTCCAGTCAGTATCAAGCCTGAAGCTTACATTTTCAAAAATATTATCTGCACTTCCATCATAACCAAAAGTCAGATTTTCAACGTTTATCACAGACATAATATAACCTCCTGAACAATAAAATAGCCGCAGGATATACTGCGGCTCACAATCAGGAGACTCCGAAAGACATAACAAAACAAACCTGTCCTCAGGAGTTGATATATTATGTGAAAAGACCGTAATATTTCCTGCAGGGCACACCAAAACAGACGGTACTACCGCCATTGTTTTATATACCCAATCAAAATTTAGCAGGAAATTCTACGCATCTTTCCACCTCAGTTCTTGTAATATGACCTTATTATACCACAAAACTGAGAATTTGTCAAGATTAATATCGTAGCTATGTAAAGCCCGAAAATCGGGCTTTTTGTCAGATTCCTACGACGTTCCAGATATAAAGAGGCGCAGTCAGCGTAAACAGCAAACATCCGAAGATGATTGCAATCGGCGTCCATTCCAGCTGTCCATGCTTTC
>CALFMA010000276.1 GCA_937880065.1 uncultured Ruminococcus sp. | reverse complement strand
ACTCCGTTCATCGGACGAGCGAGAACTCCAACTGTACATACCAAATTGCCATTGGTAAGGCGACGACATCATACATGGGACAATGATACTTCTCTACGGAGCTGGCGGAGAACCCGGCAGAGGTGTGAACCTATGAGTTCGGCAAGCAACCGAACGCCTACGACCTCCCTTCCCGAAAGGGTATGCACATTGGGGTGTTGAGAACAAATAAATGTGCTTTTTACATAATCGGACGCATCGATTATGTATCTTTACAAAGACACCATATTCCGTAAGCAAGGAGGTATTATGAGTAAGAAAGAACCCTTGGAAGTGATTGAGCAAATCGAACTGACGAAGCTCCATCCATTTCCAGACCACCCCTTCGGTGTGCGAGACGATGAAGCTATGGAACAGACGGTAGAGAGCATCCGTGAATATGGTGTACTCACTCCTGCAATAGCCCGACCTCGTGAGGACGGCGGCTATGAACTGATTGCAGGACACAGACGCAAACACGCTTGTGAGCTTGCAGGGCTTATGACCATGCCGGTTATCGTCAGAGACATAGATCGCAACACCGCAACCATTATGATGGTGGACAGCAATTTACAGCGAGAGAACATCTTGCCGAGCGAACGAGCCAAGGCGTACAAGATGAAACTTGAAGCCATCAAACGCCAAGGAAAACGACACGATTTAACTTCTACACAACCTGTGCAGAAGTTGTCTGTGGAGCAAGTTGCCGAAGAAGCAGGCACAAGCCGAGAACAGATTAGACGATACATTCGCCTTAATGAGCTTCAGCCCGAACTGATGCAGTTAGTGGATGAAGGCAAAATCGGTATGACCCCTGCAGTCGAGATTTCCTATCTCAAACCCGATGAACAGAAGCTCCTTATCGAGACCATCGACAGCGAACAGGCAACGCCCTCTTTCTCACAAGCCCAGCGTATGAGGCGACTTTCCCAAGAGGGCAAGCTGAACGATGATGCCGTGCTTGATATTATGATGGAGCAGAAGAAACCCGAAAATTGGGATTTGAAGCTACCGATGGATAGAATCAGAAAGTATTTCCCTCGCTCCTACACACCGCAGAAGATGGAAGAGACCATCATCAAGCTACTTGAAATGTGGATGAAGAAACGACAGCGAGAGCAACAGCGTTAAAATGGAATATCGGGATATGAGCCGAACAGAAATAACACTTTTCTTGTTCGGCTTTTTTCATACCCCAAAATAGGAGGAAACATGGCAGTATGTCGAGTTGAGAAAAACAAGAACTATACCACCATGTCGAACTTTCATCTGCGAGACCCAAACCTATCCAATAAGGCACGAGGGCTTCTATCCACAATGCTTTCTCTCCCCGAAGATTGGGACTACACCACACGAGGACTTGCGAAGATCTGCAAGGACGGTGTGGATGGGATAACCGCACAGCTCAAGGAGCTTGAACAGTACGGTTATCTCATACGCCATAGGATACGGGACAGCAATGGCAGGATTGTCGATATGGAATACGTTATCTACGAGCGACCACATACGGCATCACCAGATACGGAAAAGCCGTATATGGTAAAACCGGATATGGGTTTACCACGTCTGGAAACTCCCGCACAAATAAATATAGATAAAAGAATTACTGATGAATCAAATACTGATTTATCAATTACTCATTCAATTCTTTCCGATGAGGCTCGTCCGTCTGTGCTTGCAGCACTTGAAGCGAAGCGAAAAGAACCGGAATACAGAGACATGGATATGTACAGAGAAATTATCAAGGAAAATATCTGCTATGACTATCTGCGCTCTGACCTTCCGTATGACCACGACCGATTGGAGGAAATCTTGGAGCTGCTCGTAGAGACGGTATGCTCCACGAAGAAATATATCCGTGTTGCCGGTTCGGACTATCCTGCAGAGGTTGTCCGTTCAAGGCTCTTAAAACTGGATATGGAGCACATCAAGTTCGTGTTCGACTGTCTCAAAGAGAACACGACCAAGATACGCAACATCAAGCAATACCTGTTGACCACGCTGTACAATGCCCCCACCACTATCGGCAGTTACTACTCAGCGTTGGTTCAGCATGATTTATACGGCGGCGACTCTCGTGATTAAACACGGGAGCATTTTTTATTCCGGGAAAGGAGGTTCTATTTGAAAATCTTTATCTACCATAGGGTACACCCGCCTTAGTGCGAGAACCCGATCAACCGCCTGCGCTCATTTCCAAAGGAAGGAGGTATGTCTATTGCAGGAAGAAGTTGAACAGCGAACAGTAACATTGGCAGTAAGCACTTCCAAAATGACAGCCAACGTGCTGAAATCGGCAATCTCAAAGTACCTTGCGTATCGAAAGGAAAAGAAACGTGAGGGTCCTGTTAAGCCCTGCGGGAAGCAGAGCGTGAAGCAGCTCGTGGGGCAAGACCAAGGTGTAACAAACATTGAGATCACCGACAAGAATATCAAGGACTTTGAGCGAATTGCGAGGAAATATGGCGTTGACTTCGCTCTGAAAAAGGATAAGACCGGCGATATTCCCAAATACCTTGTTTTCTTCAAAGCTCGTGATGCCGATGCTCTGACAGCGGCGTTCAAAGAGTACACGGCGAAAACCGACCGCAAGAAGGAACGCCCCTCCGTACTCAAAAAGCTCCGAAAATTCAAGGAAGTGGCAGCGGACATCGACACGCCGAAGGTTCGCAAGAAGGAGCTGGATGCACGATGAAGAACGTGAACTATAAAAAGCTCATTCTGCCCAATATCCCGTATGTGTTCATAGGTCTGCTCGCCACAAAGCTCGGACAGGCGGCTCGTTTCTCTCCGGGCGTTGATTTTTCCTCCAAGGCTATGAACATTATGCAAGGCATTTCGATGGCGTTTGAGAACATCATGCCGAGCTTCCACCCGATTGATCTGCTTGTTGGTATTGCCGCCGGAGTTATCATTCGACTCGTGGTGTATTTCAAAGGCAAGAACGCCAAAAAGTTCAGAAAGAATCTGGAATACGGCTCTGCCCGTTGGGGTACACGAGAGGATATTGCACCTTTTATGGACCCCGTGTTTGAAAATAACGTCATCCTCACGCAGACGGAAAGCCTTATGATGTCGAACCGTCCCAAAGAACCCAAGAACGCAAGAAATAAGAATGTACTTGTCATCGGCGGTTCGGGTTCCGGTAAGACGAGGTTCTTCCTCAAACCCAACCTTATGCAGATGCACAGCTCCTACGTCGTAACCGACCCGAAAGGAAGTGTTGTGTGCGAGGTTGGCAAGCTGCTTGAACGCAACAACTACAAAATCAAAATTTTCAATACCATCAACTTCAAGAAGTCCATGCACTATAACCCTTTCGCCTACATTCACAGCGAAAAGGACATTTTGAAGTTGGTAACGACCCTCATCACCAACACGAAAGGAGACGGTAAATCCGGTGATGAGTTCTGGACGAAAGCGGAAACGCTTCTGTACTGTGCCTTGATCGGCTACATCCACTATGAAGCACCGCCCGAAGAACAGAACTTCACGACCCTGCTTGAGTTCATCAACGCTATGGAAGTCCGAGAGGATGACGAGGAGTATAAAAATCCCGTTGACCGTATGTTTGAAGAACTGGAAGCAAGAGAGCCGAACCACTTCGCCGTCCGTCAGTACAAGAAATACTCATTGGCTGCGGGCAAAACGGCAAAGTCGATCTTGGTGTCCTGTGGTGCTCGATTGGCTCCCTTCGATATTGCGGAGCTTCGTGAGATTACCATGTATGACGAACTGGAGCTTGATACCCTTGGAGATAAAATCTTCGTCAATCCGAACAACAAAAAGGATACGAGGTTCTACAAGACAGCTCTGTTCCTCATTATGAGCGATACCGATGCGACCTTTAACTTCCTCATTTCCATGATCTACACACAGCTTTTCAATCTGCTTTGCGAAAAAGCGGATGATGTGTACGGTGGCAGATTGCCCGTCCATGTACGTTGCCTTATCGACGAGGCGGCGAACATTGGTCAGATTCCGAACCTTGAAAAGCTCGTAGCAACCATCCGAAGCCGTGAAATCTCCGCCTGTCTTGTCCTGCAGGCTCAATCACAGTTAAAGGCTTTGTACAAGGACAATGCCGACACGATCATCGGTAACATGGATAGTCGTATCTTCCTCGGCGGTTCTGAACCGACCACGCTGAAAGAACTGAATCAGTCTCTCGGCAAGGAAACAATCGACACGTTCAATACCGGCGAGAGCCGAGGCAGAGAGGTTTCCCACTCTCTCAATTATCAGAAGCTCGGTAAAGACCTTGCGACGATAGACGAGCTTGCCGTCCTCGACGGTGGCAAGTGCATCCTGCAGCTTCGTGGTGTACGTCCGTTCATGTCGAACAAGTTTGATATAACCAAGCACCCGAACTACAAGTATCTGTCCGATGCTGATCCCCGAAACAACTTCGATATTGAGAAGTACCTTTCCACCCAGCTCAAAACAAAACTGGATGAAGTTTACCAAGTCTTTGAGGTGGACGCATCCGACGTGTCAGAGACCGCTTAACGGCGGTTTTTATTATAGATCAAGACAGAATGACCACTTTCAAAAACTAACTCAAACTATAATTTTTGAAAGGAGTGCTGAACGACAAAATCTGTGGTCTGTGCATTTGCACTCTTTGCGTTCGGCTACGTTTAATCTATGGCATTTTTTGAATCTGCAGTTGGTGTTCTCCAGACCCTCGTTATCGCTCTCGGTGCCGGTCTCGGCATTTGGGGTGTAATCAACCTGCTCGAAGGTTACGGCAATGACAACCCCGGTGCGAAGTCCCAGGGTATGAAGCAACTCATGGCGGGCGGCGGCGTTGCCCTCATCGGTATCACCCTCGTGCCTCTGCTCTCCGGTCTCTTTACGGTCTAACCGTTCCGATTGACAGACAGGCAAACTAAAATTCTTGGCTCCCATTCGGTAGCACGGGTGGGAGCCGGAAAGGAGGGATTCACCGCCTATGGGCAAAATTCTTGATTCGATTGCTGAATGGCTGAAAGAGGTATTAGTTGGCGGCATCGTCAGTAATCTCTCCGGTATGTTCGACAGCGTGAATCAGCAGGTCGGTGATATTGCAGGTCAAGTCGGTGCAACTCCCCAAGGGTGGAACGCCACGATCTACAACATGATACACACTCTCTCGGATAATGTCATTATCCCAATAGCCGGTGTGATACTTGCGTTTGTTATGACGATGGAGCTAATCCAGATGGTCGCAGACAAAAACAATATGCACGGCGATGTGGACACATGGATGTTCTTCAAGTGGATGTTCAAAACGGCGTGTGCCGTTATCATCGTAACCAACACTTGGAACATCGTCATGGGCGTATTCGATGTGGGTCAGAGCGTCGTGAATAGTGCTGCAGGCATCATCAATGCCGATACTTCCATTGACATCAACTCGATTGTCGTTGACTTGGAAGATAGGCTTATGGATATGGACATCGGACCTCTCTTTGGTCTGTGGTTCCAGAGTCTATTTGTCGGTATCTGCACTTGGGCACTCACAATCTGCATTTTCATCATCACCTACGGGCGTATGATTGAAATTTATCTCGTTACCTCGGTGGCTCCGATCCCGATGGCAACGATGGTAAGCAAGGAAGGCGGCAACATGGGACAGAACTACCTGCGCTCCCTGTTTGCGTTAGCGTTCCAAGCATTTCTCATTATCGTCTGTGTGGCGATCTATGCGGCTCTCGTTCAGAACATCGCCGTCGATACAGACATCAGCTCTGCTATCTGGACTTGTATGGGCTACACGGTTCTGCTGTGCTTCACCCTTTTCAAGACAGGTTCTATGGCAAAATCCATCTTCTCGGCACATTAAAGACGGAGGTGATTCACTATGGCTTATGTGCCCGTACCCAAAGATTTAAGTACAGTTAAAACCAAGGTAATGTTCAACCTCACGAAGCGACAGCTCATTTGCTTCGGCTCCGGTGCGGCTGTAGCTGTCCCTCTGTTTTTTCTGTGTAAGACCTTTATGAACACAACCGTGGCAGCAATCCTTATGATACTCACGCTGTTACCGTTCATGCTCATGGCAATGTACGAAAAGAACGGACAGCCCCTTGAAAAGATTGTCCGCAACATCGTACAGGTCAGCTTCCTTCGCCCGAAACAGAGACCGTATCGGACGAACAACTTCTATGCGGTTTTAGAGCGACAGGAAAATCTCGACAAGGAGGTATATCGTATTGTCCGAAAAACGAAAGCTCACGAGGGCGGAAAAGAAGCAGATCGAAGCCGCCATCGCAAGAGCGAAAAATCAAGATAATAAAAAGAAGTCGGCACAGGACAGCATCCCATTTGAGCGAATGTTCCCCGATGGGGTGTGCCGTGTGAAACCCGGCTACTTCACCAAGACCATCCAGTTCCAGGACATCAACTATCAGCTCAATCAGAACGAGGATAAAACGGCAATCTTTGAGGGCTGGTGTGATTTCCTAAATTACTTTGACAGCTCCGTTAAGTTCCAGTTGTCGTTTATGAATATGGCGGCAAACAAGGACACCTACGGTCAGAGTATCGTCATTCCCTCGCAGGGTGATGACTTCGATAACATCCGTGAGGAATATACGGAAATGCTCCGTAGTCAGCTTGCCCGTGGCAACAACGGTCTTATCAAGACCAAGTATCTGACCTTCGGCATCGAAGCTGCCAACGTCAAAGAAGCAAAACCCCGTCTCGACCGCATTGAGACCGATCTGCTCAATAACTTCAAAAGGCTCGGCGTAGCGGCTGAACCCTTGAACGGCAAACAGCGTTTGGCACTCATGCACGGTATGTTCCACATCGACGAGCATACCGATTTCAACTTTGAGTGGGAATGGCTCGCCCCAAGCGGTCTTTCCGTAAAGGACTTTATCGCCCCAAGCTCCTTTGAGTTCCGCAACGGCAAGGAGTTTGGCGTAGGCAAAAAGCTCGGTGCGGTATCGTTTTTGCAGATTCTCGCTCCCGAACTCAACGACCGTATGCTCGCTGACTTCCTCGATATGGAATCCAGTTTGATCGTTACAATGCACATTCAGTCTGTTGACCAGACCAAGGCAATCAAGACGGTCAAGCGCAAGATCACCGATCTGCAGAAGATGACCATTGAGGAACAAAAAAAGGCAGTAAGAAGCGGATATGATATGGACATCATTCCGTCTGACCTTGCTACCTACGGCAACGAGGCGAAGAAAATCCTGCAGGATCTTCAGAGCCGAAATGAGCGTATGTTCCTTATGACGTTCCTCGTGCTCAACACCGCAAACAACAAGCAGCAGCTCAGCAATAACGTGTTCCAGGCATCCAGTATCGCACAGAAGTATAACTGTCAGCTCACAAGGCTCGACTTCCAACAGGAAGAAGGACTTATGAGCAGTTTGCCCTTGGGTCTCAATCAGATCGAAATTCAGCGAGGCTTGACCACATCAAGCGTCGCTATTTTTGTGCCCTTTACGACCCAAGAGCTGTTCCAGAACGGCGAAGAAGCTCTGTACTGCGGCATTAACGCTCTTTCCAACAACCTTATCATGGTTGACCGAAAGAAGCTGAAAAACCCCAACGGCTTGATTTTGGGTACGCCCGGTTCGGGTAAATCCTTTAGTGCCAAGCGTGAGATCGCAAACGTATTCCTCGTAACCGACGATGATATTATCATCTGCGACCCCGAAGCGGAATACGGTCCCCTTGTTGAGCGACTTCACGGACAGGTCATTCGCATTTCTCCGACCTCTCCGCACTTCATCAATCCGATGGACTTGAACCTCAACTACAGCGACGAGGAAAATCCGCTGTCTCTGAAATCCGACTTTATTCTGTCTCTCTGCGAGCTTATCGTCGGTGGCAAGGAGGGCTTGCAGCCCGTCGAAAAGACGGTCATCGACCGTTGTGTGCGTTTGGTATATCGGGACTACTTGGCAGACCCCAAGCCCGAAAATATGCCTATCCTTGAGGACTTGTACAATGCTTTGCTGAAGCAGGATGAAAAGGAAGCTCACTATATCGCAACGGCTCTTGAAATCTATGTTACTGGCTCGCTCAACGTATTCAACCACCGTACAAACGTGGATATTCACAGCCGCATCGTGTCCTACGACATCAAGGAGCTGGGCAAACAGCTCAAAAAGATCGGTATGTTGATCGTCCAAGACCAAGTGTGGAACAGAGTTACGGTCAACAGAGAGGCACGAAAGTCCACCAGATACTATATCGACGAAATGCACCTGCTTTTGAAGGAGGAGCAGACGGCGGCATACTCGGTAGAAATCTGGAAGCGTTTCAGAAAATGGGGCGGTATTCCGACCGGCATCACGCAGAACGTGAAAGATCTGCTTTCCTCTCGTGAGGTCGAAAACATCTTTGAGAACTCCGACTATATCTATATGCTCAACCAAGCATCCGGCGACCGTCAGATTCTCGCAAAGCACTTGAATATTTCTCCCCACCAGCTCTCGTATGTAACCCATAGCGGCGAAGGCGAAGGGCTGCTTTTTTATGGCTCTGTCATTCTGCCGTTCGTTGACCGTTTCCCGAAGGACACCGAACTGTACCGCATAATGACAACCAAACCGCAGGAACAGGAAGCCAAAGAATAAAACACAAGATGGAGGTTTTTACGACCATGAATAACAAAGTATATCTGATCCACGAGGACGATTATATCAAGCACATCGAGGAAAAGGCGGTTCTGTATTCCATGCTGAAGCAGATCGCCTGCAAGGTGGCGAAGCTGCCGTCCAACCGTGGCAACAAAAATCTGTCTGTCCTTACCAAGAAAGCGGAGACCATCGCAGATAAGATGTTCCGATCCTGGGGCATCCCCGCAAGCTATCTCTACACCGGCGACTCCGACAAGCTGGCTATGCTGATGGAGAACGAGCTGATCGAACCGGAAGAAGCAGGCTATTATCCCATCGACGATGAGGATGATTGCGACGGCGAGTGCTGTTGCGGTGATTGCGACGGCTGTTGTGCTTACGATGATGAGGATGAGGATTATGACCCGATTGGCGAGTATCTGGAGGACTTCGGCAGTTTGATGACAAGGTTCAACGAGCTGGCTCGCAGTATCTTCGGTGATAACGTATCGGTTCATATCATTGTTGATTGACCCCACGCTTACCCCAAAAACGGGAGGTGATGCCTTATGAGTAAGCGTTCGCCACGGCTACAGTTTACCGATGAAGAACGAGCCGCCCCCGAACTGAAAAAAGCCATTCAGAAAGCGAATAAAAAGGCGGACAAACTTGATAAAGCCGAGGCAAAAATCCCGAAGAAAACCGTCAAACGCAAAGAGCGTGTCGTAGATGCCGAGGGCAAGGTAACGACACGCTTGTACTTTGAGGAAGTAGATAAAAAGAAGCCTCCGTCAAAGCTCACCCATGCGGCGACGGCGGCTCCGATCAATTCTGCTTTGGCTACAGCTCACAGAGAAATCCGACAATCCGAGGAGGATAACGTCGGCGTAGAAAGTGCTCACAGAATCGAGGAAGTTGCCGAGGGTGGTGTGCGGATGATAGATTCCGCACATCGCTCCCATAAACTCAAACCCTACCGTAACGCAGCACACGCAGAAGCGGCGGCAGATAAAGCCAATCTCAAAGCCTTGAATAAGCAAGCCCAGCGTAACAATCCGCAGTTTTCCAGTAACCCTTATTCCCGATGGCAACAGAAGCGAGCCATCAAAAAGGAATATATGGCGACTAAAGCAGGCAAAACCGGAAAGAACACCGCAAAGGCAACGCAGAAAACGGCGAAAACGGCAAAGAAAGCCGCCGAGAACACGAAGAAGTCAGCAAGTTTCTTGGCAAAGCATTGGAAAGGTGCTCTGATTGCTCTTGCCATTCTTCTTATCGTGGCGTTTCTTCTCAGCGTTGTATCTTCCTGCTCCGTCATGGTACAGAGTGGCGTTTCCGCTTTTGGCGGTTCTTCCTATTCCGTGGAAGATGACCACATGAAGGATGCCGAGGCTCAGTATTGTGCCATGGAAGCGGAGCTGCAGGAGTACCTCGACACCTACGAAAGCACTCACTACTATGACGAGTATCACTACGATTTAGACGAGATCGAACACGACCCCTATGTTCTGCTCTCGGCAATATCGGCTCTCCATGGTGGCGAGTGGACGATTGACGAAATCGGCGGCACACTTCAAATGCTGTTCGACAAGCAGTATATCCTCACCGAGACCGTTGAGACAGAGACCCGATACCGCACCGAAACCCGTATAGGAACCACCACCTACACAGATCCCGAAACGGGTGAGACCATAACCGAGACCTACGAGTACGAGGTTCAAGTTCCTTACACCTACTATATCTGTACGGTGGAGCTTGAAAACTTCAATCTCTCTCATGTACCCGTGTACATTATGAGTGAAGAACAGCTCTCCATGTATGCGACGTATATGAGTACGCTCGGCAATCGCCCCGATCTGTATCCCGATTCCTTTTACGTTGATGCCTACGTCAACACCGAGTATGAGGAATACGAAATTCCTGCGAGTGCTCTTTCTGATCCACAGTTTTCCGCTATGATGGAGGAAGCCGAAAAGTATCTCGGTTATCCTTACGTTTGGGGAGGTTCAAACCCGAACACATCCTTTGATTGCTCCGGTTTTGTCTCTTGGGTAGTCAATAACTGCGGCGTAGGTTGGAACCTCGGCAGACTTGGTGCTGACAGCCTCCGTCATACCTGCTCTTACGTCTCACCGGCAAACGCAAAGCCCGGTGATCTGATCTTCTTTGAGGGCACTTATGATACAACGGGAGCTTCCCACGTCGGCATTTACCTTGGCAACAACATGATGATTCATTGTGGCGACCCCATTCAGTACGCTGACATCACATCAAGCTACTGGCAACAGCACTTCCTGTCGTTTGGGCGTTTGCCGCAGCCGTAAAGGAGGATTTATGAACCCCAAAGTTGTAAAGCTCCGTGAGGAGCGTGAGAAAAACGTAGAGAAGATCGCTTCTCTGCAGGCAAGAAACAAAAAGATTGATGCGGATATTATCAAGATCGAGAACTCCGACATCCTTGGCATGGTGCATGAGTTTGGTCTGTCTCCCGACGCTCTGTATGAGCTGATTCTGGCGGCAAAGAAGAACCCTCTGCCCGTGTCTAACCCTATTTCCAATGAAACGGAGGAAGAAAATAGTGAGAACTAAACTGAAAACGATTCTTTGCTTGATGCTCGCCATGGTTTGTGTGGCGAGCTTTTCTATTACGGCTTTCGCTTCGGAGGGCGGCGAGGTAACGACCGTCCCAGACGTTGAGACCACCACAGACACCACCACGGAGACCGAAACTCCCGTTACGGATGAAACCGTGGAGGACATTGAAATCCCGTTCAATTACACCATCGACAATGACGGAAACCTCATCATCACAATCGACGGTGTAGCCGACCCTGCAAAGATCACAACCATCGGAACGGTCGTAACAAACGGCGGTCGCTTAAATCTTCGTACCGGCGCAGGCTTGGACTTTGAAATCATCGACCAGCTCCGTCCCGGCGAGGAAGTAACGGTCATCGGCTCTGAAGGAGATTGGTATGAGGTCATCGTACCCGAAAAGAAAGGCTACGTTCACGGCGACTATCTGGAGCTGATCGAAAAAGCCGAGCAAAACAGCGAGCTTGACCTTGCCATGTTGATTCACCTTATGGGGATGATGTTCGACGGCACCGAGGGCTTTGATAACATTTTTGCAGGTATCTTTGAGGGCTTCTTCGGTACTGAGACAGACACCACCGAGGACGGTAAATCTCCCTTTGCCTTTACCCCCGACGGCAATCTGACCTTGATCGACGACTTCCTGCAGATCGAAGTTCCCGGCGACGAGGAAACCGAACAGGTTGAGAAGCAGTTCATCACGGTTCAGTCCAAGAACGGCAACACCTTTTATATCGTTATCGACCGCAACGGCGAGACCGAGAACGTGTATTTCTTGAATCTCGTGGACGAAGCCGACCTTATGGCGCTGATGGAAAGCGAGGAAGGAGAAACCGCCGTTCCAACCTGTTCCTGTACCGATAAATGCGTTGTCGGTGCAATCAACACAAACTGCGAAATCTGCCGTACCAACATGAGCGAGTGTACCGGCAAAGAACCCGTTGCTGAACCCGAACCCGAACAGCCCACCGAGCCTGTAGAGGAACCGGACGAAAAGAAGTCTGCCAACTTCCTGCCTCTCATCATCGTTCTGATTGCGGGTGCAGGCGGCTTTGCTGTGTACTGGTTCAAGTTCAGAAAGCCTAAAACCAAGACCACCGGCAACAGCGACCTTGACGATTACGACTTCGGACAGGATGACGAGGACTTCGACGAGGAAACCGAGCTTGACGATGCCGATGTGATGGCAGAAGCAGAGGGCGAGGATGATGACGCATAATGAGATTCTTTGATAGCTGCGTCGAGCGAGTTACGTTGGCAGATGTCGCAGAGGACATCGCCAATGATCTCGCTTTTGAGAAACATTTGAAAAAGCTCCACGAGGAGCGTGAGCGAGCGAAAACATTCGCCGCAAAAAAAGACAAGGAGAAAACCAACCATGAAACGACTTGTAATTGCTGAAAAACCCTCCGTGGGAATGTCTATCGCCTCTGTTCTCGGTGCAAGAGACCGTAAGGACGGCTACATCGAGGGGCGTGATTATATCGTGTCCTGGGGCTTCGGTCATTTGGCTGAGCTTGCCAATGCCGACACCTACGATGAAAAATACGCCAAGTGGCGATACGACGATCTTCCCATCGTTCCTGCCAACTGGAAGTACAAAATCCCCCGTGATAAGTACAGCCAATTTGAAACGCTAAAAAAGCTGATGAACCGAGCCGACGTGTCCGATGTTATCAACGCCTGCGATGCAGGGCGTGAGGGCGAGCTGATCTTCCGTAACATCTACAAGATGACCGGATGCAAAAAGCCCATCTTCCGACTTTGGATTTCCTCTATGGAGGACAACGCCATTGAACAGGGCTTCCGTGATCTGAAGGACGGCAAGGAGTACGACAACCTCTTTGCCGCCGCCCGCTGCCGTGAGTGGGCAGATTGGCTCGTCGGTATCAATGCAACCCGCCTTTTCTCTATCCTGTATCACCGCACTCTGAATGTCGGTCGTGTAGTATCTCCGACCTTGGCTCTGCTCGTTCAGCGAGAAGCGGAGATTGGAGCGTTCAAGCCCGAACCCTTTTACACCGCAGAACTGGACTTCGGTTCGTTCACCGCAACGAGCGAGAAGTTCAAAAAGAAGTCTGATGCGGATGCGGTCATTCCCAAGGCTGGCGAGCCTGTGGTGGTAAAGTCCGTTACAAGCAAAGAGAAAACCGAAAAAGCTCCTGCACTCTACGACTTGACCACGCTCCAGAGGGATGCAAACAGACAGCTCGGCTACACCGCACAGCAGACTTTGGACTACGTTCAGAGTCTCTATGAAAAGAAGCTCTGCACCTATCCCCGTACCGACAGCCGATACCTCACCGATGATATGGCTGACGGTGTGAACGCCGTTGTTGCCTGCTCGGTTGGCATCTGTGATGAAGCAGCACCACCCGAAGTTCTGTCCCGACAGATCTGCAACAGTAAGAAAGTGTCCGATCACCACGCAATCATTCCCACATTGGTTGCCGGAGAGACCGACATCAACGCTCTGCCTGCAGGCGAATGTGAGATTATCAAGCTGATTGCAAAACAGGTACTCCGTGCCGTTTGTGATAGCTTCCGTTACCGTGAGACGGTTGCCGTAATTTCCTGCGGCGACCGTACCTTTACTGCCAAGGGCAAAACCGTACAGAACCCCGGATGGAAAATCTACAACGAAAAGGAACAGACCGATAAGGTTCTTCCCGAACTGGCAGACGGCGACGAGCTGAAAGTCGCAAACGCTGAAATCAAGGAAGGAACGACCAAACCGCCCGCACACTTCACCGAGGATTCCTTGCTCTCTGCTATGGAAGTGGCAGGAGCAAAGGATATGCCCGACGATGCCGAGCGTAAGGGTTTGGGAACGCCTGCGACCCGTGCCGGTATCATCGAAAAGCTGATCGCTACGGGCTTTGTGGAGCGAAAGAAAGCCAAGAAAACGGTTAGTCTCGTTCCTGCACACACGGGTGTCTCCTTGATTACCGTTCTGCCCGAACAGCTTCAATCTCCTCTGCTCACCGCCGAGTGGGAGCATAAGCTGAAAATGGTGGAGCACGGCGAACTGGATGCGGATGCGTTCATGGCTGAAATCAGCCGCATGGTGAGCGATCTTGTCAAAACCTATTCCGTTATCAAGGGTGCGGAAGTTCTGTTCCCGTCCGGTCGTGATGTGATTGGCAAGTGTCCTCGCTGCGGAGGCGATGTTACCGAAAGCAAAAAGGGCTTCTTCTGTGAAAGCAATGATTGCCGCTTCGGTCTGTGGCGTGATAACAAGTTCCTTACCGGAAAGAAAATCACGCTGACCAAGAAGATGGTGGCAACCCTGCTCAAAGACGGCAAAATCCCTGTTAAGGGATTTTTCTCTGAGAAAACCGGCAAGTCCTACGATGCTACGCTCGTCATGACCGATGACGGAGCAAAGACTATCTACAGTTTGGATTTCGGTAAGAAATAAGGTCAATGCCTCCGTGTGGGATCTCTCGTGTTCCCATGCGGAGGCATATTTTTTTACCCATTTCAAGGGTACCCACAACCAACTTTGAAAGGAGAAGTCTATGGCTGAGAATGAAAAGCAGACCAACAAAGAACGGCTGAAAGACATTACCGACAGCATAGAAAGAGGTATCCAAGACCTCTTTCAGTCGGACAAGTACGCTCAGTATCTCCGCACGATGAGCCGCTTCCACAAGTACAGCGTAAACAATACCATGCTCATCTATATGCAGAAGCCCGACGCCACTTTGGTGGCTGGCTTCAACAAGTGGAGAGACCAGTTTGAGCGCAACGTAATGAAGGGCGAAAAAGGCATCAAGATCATCGCTCCCACACCCTTCAAGAAGAAAATCGAACAGGAGAAACGAGACCCCGACACGAACCTGCCTATGCTTGATGCAGACGGTAAGGTTATCATCGAGGAAAAGGAAATCAAAATCCCGATGTTCAAGCCCGTAACTGTGTTTGACGTGTCGCAGACGGACGGAAAACCTCTGCCGCAGCTCGCATCCGATCTGACAGGCAACGTGCAGAACTACGATGTTTTTATGGAAGCTCTGCGCCGAGCTTCTCCCGTTCCCATTGAAATCATCCCTATCCGTGATGGCTCGGATGGGTATTTCTCTCTGGATGATCAGAAAATCGCTATCCGTGAGGGCATGAGCGAAGTGCAAACCGTTTCTGCCGTTGTTCACGAGATTGGACACGCCAAGCTCCACAATCAGAAGAAAATCGAGGAACCGAAAGATGCTACGAAATACCAAGAGGTTGAAATCTTCGATATACCCGCCCTGTTTTCTAATGGGCGTGTTACCCCTGCTGATATTCCCGAAGGAATGTATTGCTATGATCTGCGTGGTTCTGACGACGATCCCGGTATGCCTGTAATGGTCGAAAACCACGTTCTTGTCAATCACGCCGGTTCAATCATCACAGCCAAGCCCCTTGACCTTGGCGAAGATGGTCGCCTTGCGCTCACTGAGGACGAAGGGCTGAACTTTGTCGGCGGTGAGATCTCCGCATATAGGTTCTTCAACGAACAGCGAAAAGACCGCCATACCGAGGAAGTCGAGGCAGAAAGTATATCTTTTGCCGTTTGTGCCTATTATGGTATTGAAACAGGCGAAAACAGCTTCGGCTATATCGCAACGTGGTCGAAAGACAAGGAGCTGAAAGAGCTTCGTGCAAGTCTTGAAACCATCAACAGCACTTCCTCCGAGCTGATTACCGACATCGACCGCCATTATGCCGATATTATGAAAGAGCGTGAAGCGGAAATGGCGATAGAGACCGAAGAAAAGCCTCTGGAGGAAATGAATATCCTTGAAATGGTGGACTATTTCATGGAGCAAGGCATGACTGAGGAACAGGCAAACGACCTTGCTAATGCGGAATGGCAGGCTCGTGATGTGCGTGAGCGTGGAAACGACATTGTACAGAAAGAGAAACTGGATGCTCTGTACGCAGAAAACCCCATCGGCTCCGATGATTGGTTCTATCATCATCCCGACACAATGACCTTTGAAGCCGTGTATTTCAACCCCGACTCCAATGCAGGCGGTCAGTATGTCATAATGACCTTGCCTTATGAGCTGATTTCGGATGCGGTCGAGCAGACAAATGATCGTAAGTCTTTCTTCGAGTTCTTGGAGGAACGAGCTTCACACACGGAGCTTGTAGATATTACCGATGAGGACTTCCGTGCCACAATGGAGAGCTACAAGAACCGACCTGCTGATTTCATCGGTCGCTCTGACGGGGTTATGACCTCTCTTATCACGACCGTGGCAAAAGAGGTGGTTGACGATCCCGTTCTTTCCTCTTATATCGAGGAGACAACCGGTGAGGATTCTCTGAAAAACGCCATGGGCGACTCCATTGATGAAATTGCCCGAAAGGTGCAAGAGGAAGAACCCGTGCAGGCTCCCGACAACGGATATATGCCCGACCCGTCCATGTCAATCGAAGCGATGAACGCCTACGGCTATACCGACTCCGATATGCTCCCTCTTTCCAAGGAGCGAGCGTTGGAGCTGTTTGAGCGTGATGTTCCTATCTATATGCTCTATGACGGCAACACCGAAGCTATGGCGTTTGAAGCCGAGGACATTGTTTTGTTCTCCGGTTGCTTTGGTATCACCCGTGAGGATTGGGATGCCATCAAAGACCAAATCCCGCCGATGGATATGGAAATGGTTCGTCAGAAGCGTGAGCAGGCTTTCCACGAAAGCCCCGGCGACACCTACGCTATCTATCAGCTAAAGCGAGACCCGTCCACCGCAGAACTGTCCTTTATGAACTCCGAGTGGCTGCAGGCTCACGGCATTGAGCCGAAGTACGAAAACTACGAGCTGATCTACACCGGAGCGCTGACCCAGGACGGAAGCCAGATTGACAAGCTGGAGGACTTGTACCGCATTTTCAACATCGAGCATCCGCAGGACTTCACGGGACACAGCCTCTCCATCAGCGACATCGTGGCGTTAAAGCAGGCAGGCGTGGTATCATATCATTACGTTGATAGCATTGGTTACAAGGAGCTGACCAATTTCCGCAATACCGCCAACCATCTGAAAAATGCAGAAATGCAGATGGAAGATGATTACGGCATGATTGATGGAGTCATCAATAACGCACCCAAGGAGCCGGTAAAAGCACCTGCTCCGAAGAAAGAAGAAACCAAAACCAAGAAACCCTCTGTTCTCGCCAAGCTCCGCCAGTACCAAGAGGAGGACAGAAAGGCAACGACACAGCACAGAAGTGCGGAAAGGGATTTATGATGATCTTTAACAACGATGAAATGAACCTCATGTGTATCTACGACACAGGAAGCAGAACCGGGCTGATGAACGCCCTGTCTGAAATGCGAAAGGAACTGAGCGCAGATGAAGTCGATCTTCGTGAGCTGACCGATTCCACGCTGAACAAGCTCTCCGCTATGTCCGACGAGGACTATGAGAAGTTGGAGCTGTACCCCGATTTTGACGATGAGGAGGATGTGGATGCCGAGTAAATTGGATTTTTACGCTCAAATGGCAGACCACACCGCAAAACAGGTTACAGGCAGTTTCGGAGAATGGACAGCGTTCCTTGAAACGATGGGACGGCTGTACAAATATCCATTCCATGAGCAGCTTATGATCTTTGCTCAAAAGCCAAATGCAACTGCCTGTGCTGATTACGACCTTTGGAATAAGCAGATGGGCAGATATGTCCGTCGTGGCTCCAAGGGTATTGCGCTGATCGACACCACGGGCGATAATCCAAGGCTCAAATATGTTTTTGACGTTTCCGACACAGGCGGCAGGGATAATTCCCGCCGCCTTAATCTTTGGGAATACAAAGACGAACATCAAGATGCTGTTACTGCATCCTTGGAGAATCGCTTCGGTGTGTCCGGTGAAAAAGGTCTTGCCGACCAACTGGAACAGATTGCTTCAAAGCTCGTAACCGAATACTGGAACGACAACAGACGGGACATCCTCGGCATCCTTGCAGATTCCTTCCTTGAGGAGTATGATGATTATAACGTAGAGGTTGCGTTCCGCAATGCCGCTACCGTCAGCACCACCTACACGCTCATGTCTCGTTGCGGTCTCAATCCCGCCGATTACTTTGAGCACGAGGACTTTTTAAGTGTATTCGACTTCAACACCCGTGATACGATTGCCGTGCTCGGCTCGGCTGTTTCCAACAGCAGCGAACAGATTTTACGACAGATCGCTATCACCGTCAAAAATTATGAGCGAGAAGCAAGCCTGCAGAACCAGGCAGAAAGGACACAGAATTATGGAGAACAATTTGAACTACACGCAGAACGGGGATTACTTGATCCCGAATCTGACCTTGAACGAGACCGAAACGAAGCCCTTGGGCAAGTACGGACGGATGAGGAAGAAATACCTGCAGGAGCACAGACAAGTGCTGTGGAACAGCATGATACTGTCCGAGACCCTGTACCCCCATCTGAGAGAGATCGACGAGACGGCGAACCGAAGGATGGAACAGTTGATGCCCGAACTGATGAAACAGAACGGCGTAA
>CALFMA010000275.1 GCA_937880065.1 uncultured Ruminococcus sp. | reverse complement strand
TTTTTATTTCCGCATACTTCATCTGATATTTTATTTGCAAAGTGTTCAGAGGAGCTTCAATTCATTTCAGGCAATAAGCTGACAATACCTGCCCCACAGGACGATTATTATTATACAGGGGGAATTTATGTTTATTCCGATAATAAGCTGTATTCCTTTGTTACAATGGAATGGCACAACGGAATGAAACCCTATATTTATAGTGATGATATAGAGAATTTCGACTGGGACGCATATAATGCAGAATCCGATTCACGCTATATGCTCTGCACACATTCAATGGACGGAACTCTTATAGATGCAGTTGTTATGAATGGTTTAAGAGATAGCGAATACTATGATGAATATAATAATATTATCTCGGTTGACCAATTTTACATTGACAACGGTGAAGCTTATATAACTCTTGACAGCGGAAGTATTCTTCGCCTTAACAAGGAGGACGGAAGTATTTCGGAGATTTATTCCGTTGATGAGAATATCGCCCAATATGGTGATTGCCAATTGCAATTATATAAGGACCGTGACGGAAAAACTCTGTTGTATTCACGTATTCCCGTTAATGATACATTAGATGTGGATTATGTAGTTACAGTAAATGAATTTGATTTGCAGACAGGGGAGCTTGGCGAAAATTTATTCAATCCACAGGGCGAAGCATTTGCTTTTGAAAACAATTATATGATGTTTCTTGACGGCTGCGGCGATATCAGATTTGCCATTCTGAACAGCGATAATATCACAGCTGTTAAGTATGACGGAAGTGAAGAAGTAATCCTCGACTGGACAAAATCAAATCTTGAGGTTTCATCGGTTCAGCTTCTTGATGAAGGGACAATGCTCTATAGTGACTGGGGCGAATACGGCATAGAGATGAATCTGCTTAAAAGAAAGCGTCAGTCGGAACTTAAAGAAACGCCTGTATTAGACCTTATGGTTATCAGTTCATGGTCTGATATTCCAGCCTTGATAAATGACTTCAATCGCAGTCAGTCGGATTTTCGTGTTGAAGCTGAATTCCTTACAATTGATGTATCAGATCCCGCAGAATATGAAAAGGCAATGGAGCAGGCTGAAAAGGAATTTCAGATGAAGCTTCTGACAGATGATGCCCCCGATTTGGTAATTACATTAGATCCCGAAACCATTTTTAATTATGGAAATAAGGGTGCATTTGCGGATTTGTATGCATTAATGGAAAATGATGCGGAAATGAATAAATCTGCATTTCTGCCAAATATTCTCAAAGCCTATGAGTCCGAAAACGGCGAATTATACGGTATTACGTCACAATTTGAGATTGACACGGTTATGGTAAAATCGAAATTCTGCGACAAAGAAAACTGGACAATGAATGATATGATTTCTACCTATGACAATGCGGAAAGCGATTACGACATTTACAAGTGGTATGACCGACAGCAAATATTGGAGCTGTTTCTCAGAGGAATGGATTTTGTAGATGAGAAAAGCGGCACTTGTTCGTTTAATTCATCGGAATTTATTGAAATGCTGAAGTTCTGCAAGAGATTTCCCACAAAGCTTGATATACCGGAAAAGGATTACGACAACCCTGCACAAATGGAGCTTCTTGATAATTACTATTATAGTCAGTCACAGAAGTATATTACCGATGAGGATTTGATTTATTCGGGTTCTTTTGGTTCAGCAGGCAGTATCGGCGGTTCATATTCTTATGCTAAAGCCGCTATGGGCGGAGAAGATGTTACATTTGTGGGTTATCCCTCAAATAACGGCAATGGAACAAAATTGGCAGCAAAAGATAACATTGCAATTTCTTCAAAATGCGAAAATAAAGAAGCTGCATGGGCATTTGTGAAAAGCTTTTTATCACAGAAAACACAATGTATTCCCGTTTTAGAAGAAAAATTCGAAAAGACTCTTGACGGCTGGAAAGAATTGGGAGGTTTTGGCAATTCAGGAGCAGGATATTACGAAGATGACGGCTTTAAGGTGTACCCTTTGACACAGGAAGAAAGGGATTACTTTGAAAGCCTTATCCGAAGCCTTACCACACTTTCTCCAACAAGAAGCACATCACTGAACGATATAATTTATGAAGAAGCAGAGGCATTTTTTGCCGATGCTAAAACCGCAGAAGAAACAGCGGAAATTATACAAAACCGTGCTGAAATTCTCGTAAGCGAACAAAGCTGGTAATACCCTTACGTCCGTTTGGCGAAATGCTGAACGGACAATTTTTTGAAAAAATTTCAAAGAAATTTCAAAAAAAGGTTGGAAAATTCTTTCAGATGTGGTATAATAAAAGATAATGAAAATAATGTATGCTGTGGAGTTTTTCACAGCGGAATAAAGGAGTATATATGAGAATAAGACATAAATCATGGGCAAAGCCTGAACTTGAAGCTTGCAATTTCTATGTAAAATCCCCCTCGGAGCAAAAGGGTAAATGGACGGAGCTTTTTGACGAACCCGAAAAGCCCCTTTATGTGGAACTTGGCTGCGGCAAGGGCGGATTTATTTCACAGATTGCCCCTGCACACCCCGAAGTCAATTTCATTGCAATGGATATAAAAAATGAAATGCTTGTCCTTGCAAAGAGAAAGCTTGAAGCCGCATATGAAGCTGAAAACCGTACTCCCGACAATGTGCGTGTGGCAATTCAGAATATAGAGCGACTTGATTTGGCTTGGGATGAAAACGACAGAGCAGACAGAATTTACATAAATTTCTGCAATCCATGGCCAAAGGGAAAGCATAAGAAACGCCGTCTTACACATACAAGACAGCTTGTGAATTACAAAAAATTCCTCAAAGGCGAATTGTGGTTCAAGACAGATGACGATGAACTTTTTGAGGAATCCTTTGAATATTTCGAGGAGGCAGGCTATAAGATTAAATTCAAGACCTTTGACCTCCACAGCGAAACAGGAATTGAAAATTTTGTAACTGAACACGAAAAAATGTTCAGCGATGAGGGTAAGAAAATCAAATTCCTCATTGCAGAGCCTGTAAAGGAGAATTAGTATGGAATTCAGCAAGGAAACTGAAAAATTCGCATTCGGATTTGCTACGGATAAGCTTGTGGGAAATACAAGCGTCAAGGAATTGCACGATTCAAACAAGCCTGAAAAATCCACCAAGCAGGAAATAGCTGAAATAGCATTGACTGCGGCGGCTGTGGCAGGAATTACCCTTTTTAAGCTGAAAGCCGATAAAAAGAAAAAATCAAAGAAAAAGAAACGCTGAAAAGGCTTTACTTTTCTGTTTTTATGTGATATAATAGAAATAGTGGGATTTATTCCCGTTTCAGAAATCCCTGTTAGTCAGTTTAATACCAATCCTTGATTGGTATAAGAAGCAGGCATATCGGATAATTTGCCTGTCTGATTACGGACAGGCATTTATACTGCTTTTATACCGCTGATTAACTGAAAAGGAGGAGCTTATGTCATCAATTTTGATAAAAAATATTCGTGCCGTCGATGTAAAAAACGATTTTGTTTCAGACGTTTTTATCATGGACGGCAAAATTGCGGATATTGCTGAAAATATTACAGCAGCGGCAGATGAAATAATTGACGGAACAAATCTTGTGCTTATGCCGTCATTGTTTGATATGCACGTTCATCTCCGTGACCCCGGTTTTACCTATAAGGAAACAATAGAATCAGGCTGTGCAGCTGCACTTGCAACCATCGACGTCATCGAGAACGACGGTCTGCT
>CALFMA010000274.1 GCA_937880065.1 uncultured Ruminococcus sp. | reverse complement strand
TGTCGTTCCCTATGGTACGGATAATTCCGGAACGCCTGTACAGAAAGAACGTGATGTTGTAAAAAATGTCACCTGTAAAATGTTTTCCGATATGGTTTTTGCCATTGTCGGAATAGAAAATCAAACAAATATACACTATGCGATGCCTGTAAGGAATATGCTTTATGACGCTCTTACCTATACAGGACAGATTGAAAAAGCTAATAAAAGCTATCGCAAGGAAAAAGTTAAACTTTCAGGTGAAGAGTTTCTGTCGCATTTCAGAAAAGAAGACAAACTTATTCCGGTTATTACACTCGTGATTAATTTTAGCCCGGACAAATGGGATGCTCCTGTAACGCTTTATGAGATGATTGATTTTAAGAGTGAACGACTCAAAAAATTTGTATCGGATTATCATATAAATGTTATAGAACCAGCTACGCTTACAAAAGAACAGCTCAAAAAGTTTACAACAGGTTTCCGCGAAGTTATGGAATGTATCAAGTATTCTGAAGATATGCTCGCTATGCAACAGGCGTTATCGGAAAATGAAAGATTTAAAAATCTGGACAGAAAGACGTCAAATGTTATGCGTTATTGTTCTAAGTTGAAAATTGATTTTGATAGTGAAGAGGAGGTCCTGGATATGTGCAAAGCGTTTGAGGATTATAAAAAACTTGGCAAAAGTGAAGGGTTTGAGGAAGGGGTTGAAGAAGGAATTGAGAAAGGCATTGAAAAAGGAATCGCTATTGGCGAAAATAAAGGTCTGACAAGATTTGCTTCTTATCTTATCAAAAATAATGTCAGTATCGAAGAAATTATCACTCAGACAGGTTTTTCTGCGGATGAAGTTATGAAAATAAAGGAATCTCTGAGTTAAAAAACACTCCCGAAGTTACGGTTTGATTATCCGTTACTTCGGGAGTTTTTATTATTTTTTCTTTACTTTGCAGACTTTTTCAGAACAGAAGGCTATGCCGTATTTTATTATATTATTATAACTTTGTTCTCTGAGTTCTGCTTCATATTGTTTATCCTCGATTTGTTTTAATGCTTCTTCGCATTTTTTATCAAGGTCCGAATATTTCTCGGCGATTTTTATTTCTATTATTACTGCGATTTTTCTTTTTTGAAATTCGCAGATGGTTATATCACTTCTGCCTTTTCCGCTTTCACGGTTTGATTTTACAGAATATCCTCGTCTGCCGGTGATAAGTCCTGTGAGAAAACCGTGATAAAAATTTTCGTATGAGTCGTGATAGCTTATTGTATCAAGCAACCAGTCGTTTACTATATCCTCAAATTTTTCGCTGTCGCCTGTTATGACAGCATCAAAAAGTTCTGCTGTCCCTACTGCTTTTATCCGTTCGTCAAACCAATGCATTATGGTATTTTTATAAATACTTTTTACTTCCCTGTTTGGTATGACCATTTCGCAGTATGGGGTGTCTTCTTTAAGATACATATCTATTTGTTTTAGGTAACCTGTGAATAAGAGAAAGCTCCAGATATAGTCGCTGTTGATGTCTACATTACGATAAGTGATATCTTCGTATATCGGCTTTGTGACGGATTTTCCGTTCATGAGCTCCTGTAAGGTCGCTCTGGTTTCTTCGCCTCCTGTAAATATCAGTTCTCTTATTATGTCGTTTGAGCTTGTGTTGCTCCAGTAAGGTTTGGTAATAGCATTTATATCGCCTATGAGGTCTGAAATAAAATTTAAGATGCTCCACGGATTGTATATAGGTGTTTTTCCGAATATATATCCATTGTACCAGCCTTTTACATCATCAAAACGTTCTGATATATTATAGCTTTCAAGCATAGTCTTTACTTCCGGTTCTGTAAATCCGAAGTATTCGCTGTAATCTGTTGTTATTATACTGTTTATTTTCAGATTGTTGAGTCCTGTGAAGATACTTTCTTTTGATACTCGCAGACAGCCTGTCAGTATTCCGAATTCGAGTGAATTGTTGGTTTTTAAGGCACTTTCAAAAACTGAACGGATAAGGTCTACCATTTCATTATAATATCCTCTGAAATATGCGTTCTCTAACGGCACGTCGTACTCGTCTATAAGGATTATTACGTTTTTTTCGTATGCTTTGCAAAGGCAGTCGGAGAGAAATTTTACGCTGTACAGATATAAATCTTTATCTGCTGTATCATCACATATGGATTCATATTTTTTCTTATCAGATTCCGATAAATTCTGAGATTTTAATACCTGGCGATGTCTGTCAAATTCATCTGAGATTATTTTTTTGAACAGAGCAAAAGAACTTTCATATGTTGCTTGTTTCATGCTTTTGAGTGACAGACTTATTACAGGATACTGACCCATGTGGGCTTTGTATTTGTCACCTGCTTGTGATATTTTTAAGTTGTTGAAAAGATATGAGTTGTCCTGATCTGTTTTTTCAAAATAATACTGTATCATGCTCATATTGAGCGTTTTTCCGAATCTGCGGGGGCGTGTAAAAAGCGTTATCTGAGAATTGTTTTTGTCAATAATATCTTTTATCATTAATGTTTTGTCTACATAATAATATCCGTTATCTATTAATCTTTTGAAATTTTCTGTTCCTATATTTATCGGTCTGAAATTCAATTGTAACATCTCCTTTTTAGGTTTAACTCACTAATATTATACACTATTTTTGGGGAGTTGGCAATGATGTCACCGGAGTTTTATTTTGAAAAAATTTTTAATGCACGCAAAAAATAAATCGAAATTTTTGAAAATTTATCAAAAACTGTATTTACAAATATATAAATATATGTTATAATATTCCTTGTAAAATAATGCATAAATATTGTATTACACTTATTTTTGTGTTATACTTAGAAAGGAGAAAATATGTTATGAGTACGATCGATACTGTAACAAAAGAATTTATAAGTGACAACGAAGTATTTGCGGATGTTGTAAATTTTCTTGTTTTTGACGGTGAAAAGGTAGTTATGCCGGATTCACTTGTAGAAATGGATTCAACTTCTGTTGTCGTTCCCTACGGTACGGATAATTCCGGAACGCCTGTACAGAAAGAACG
>CALFMA010000273.1 GCA_937880065.1 uncultured Ruminococcus sp. | reverse complement strand
TTTCCTTTTGATCTGCCATTTCTTTTTCATCTAAGAATTCAAATACTCTTTCAGAAGCTGCAGCAGTAGATTGTAAACTACCCATAGCTTGCGCTATTTGATTTAATGGATTATTAAACATTCTTACATAAATCATAAATGCTACTATAACACCAAAAGATATTACATCATTCATAGTAAGTAATGCTCCCACTACACAAACTGCTACATAACCTAAGTTACCAGCAAATCCCATAATAGGACGCATTAAATCTGATAAGAATTGACTCTTTCTATTTGTTTCATAAAGTCTTTCATTTAATTTAAGAAAGTTAATAAAGGAGGACATCGTATGGGTCCCATATTAAATAAAAAACAAATGACTGAAGAAGATATAAAACTTCATTACATAACTCCTGCTATTCAAAGCAAATGGGGTCTTGACCGTATTACAATGGAAACTAGAATTACTGATGGTCGAGTTAATATTAAAGGCAATCTTGTTGCAAGAGAAAAGCCTAAAAAGGCAGACTATGTTTTACATCTTAACAAATATAAACCCATTGCTATTGTTGAAGCAAAGGATAATAATCATTCTATTTCTTATGGCTTACAGCAGGCAAAATTATACGCGTTGATGCTTGACGTGCCGTTTGCTTATAGTTCCAACGGTGACGGCTTTCAGGAGTATGATTTCCTTACAGGTAAAGAAAGAACATTAACTATGGACGAGTTTCCCACAGTTGAGGAGTTGACTGTACGTTGGGAAGTCGGAGCTAATGATGGTGAAGGCATTTCTGACAACGAAAGAAAGGTTATTGCACAGCCCTATTATTCAAGTCAGAATACTTATGCCCCTCGTTACTATCAGCGTAATGCTATCAACCGTACTGTAGAAGCAATAGCAAAAGGACAAGACCGTCTGTTGCTTGTAATGGCAACAGGTACGGGTAAAACCTATACTGCATTTCAGATTGTTTATCGTTTGCTTAAAAGTGGCTTGAAGAAAAAGGTTTTATATCTTGCAGATAGAAACATTCTGGTTGACCAGTCTATTCAGCAGGACTTTTCACCGCTTGAAAAAACTATTCATAAAATTAATTTTACAAAAGATGACCCTGTTACAATTACTTCACATGAAGTGTATTTCTCACTCTATCAACAGCTTGCAGGCAATAATGCTGATGAAGAAGATGAAACCTCAGGTGAAGACGCAGTAGAGCGTTTTGCACAGTTGTTCAGCAAAGACTTCTTTGATCTCATTATCGTCGATGAGTGTCACAGAGGATCTGCTAAAAAAGATAGTAACTGGCGTAAAATTCTTGAATACTTCTCATCGGCAACACAGATAGGTATGACTGCGACACCAAAAGAAACAAAGTATATTTCAAATATTGATTACTTCGGTGAGCCTGTATATACATATAGCCTTCGCGAGGGTATTGAAGACGGTTTCCTTGCACCTTTTAAAGTTATAAATATCAAAACGGACATTGGCGAAGGTTGGCGTCCGTGTTATGGTCAGAGAGATAAATTCGGTAATGAAATTGAGGATCGAATTTACACCAACAGTGACTTCGATTACAACATTATTCTTGAAGACCGTACTTATGAGGTTGCAAAAGAGATAACAGAGTATCTTAAATGCACTGACAGAATGCAGAAAACCATTGTTTTCTGTGCCAATGAAGACCATGCAGACAGAATGAGAACTGCTCTTACCAATCTTAACGCTGATATGTGTAAAGATAATCCTGACTATGTAGTCAGAATTACCGGTTCAGACCCTTATGGTAAGAGCAAATTGAAATATTTTATTTCGGTTAATCCCGAAGGTCCTGTTATTGCCACAACATCAAAGCTCCTTTCAACAGGTGCTGACTGCAAAATGACTAAGCTTATAGTTCTCGATGAAATGATAAGCTCAATGACTGAGTTTAAGCAGATTATCGGTCGTGGCACTCGTCTCAGAGAAAAGGACGGTAAGAGTCATTTTGTTGTTATGGATTTCCGTAACGTTACAAGATTGTTCTCTGACCCTGATTGGGATGGACCTATTGAGATGGTTGACGGATATGATCCAAACCCGAAAAAGAAAGGTGAAACTGGACCGGATAATCCCGGAGGCGGAACAGGTCCTATTGATCCACCTCTTCCAAGAGTAAAGCCTATCGTTGATGAAAACGGTTGTGATGTTCATATTGTCGGTAAACGTGTAGAGGTATACGATTCTGATGGGAAACTTCTTCGTCAGGAAAGCATTGTTGACTATACAAAGTCAAACATTCTCGGCAAATACGCGTCTCTTGATAACTTCATTCTTAAATGGACAGGTGAAGAAAAGAAAGAAGCAATTCGTGAATTGTTGAGAGAACAAGGTATTGATCTTGAGAAGATGAAAGCTGATCAGGGATTGAGCGATGTGGATGACTTTGACTTCATTTGTCATGTTGCTTATGACCAGAAACCGCTTACCCGCCGAGAGAGAGCAAACAATGTCAAAAAGCGTGATTTCTTGAGCAAATACAGCGGCGTTGCAAGAGAAGTTCTTGAAGCCTTGCTTGACAAATATATGAACACCGGTATTTATGAAATTGAAAAGACAGAAATACTTCAACTTGATCCGTTTAAAAAGTTCGGCAAACCTTCAAAAATTGCTACATATTTTGGTGGTAAAAATGGTTATCTTCAGGCTGTAAAAGAATTGAAAGAAGAATTATATAAGGCAGGTTAAAAACAATGAGCAATCTTTCAGGATTTGTAAAAAGACTTCGTGATATTATGCGTAATGATGCAGGTATCAATGGTGATGCACAGCGTATCGAGCAGATTGCATGGATGCTCTTTTTAAAAGTATATGATGCAAAAGAGCAGGATTGGGAGTTTAATGAAGATGGTGGCGATATTAAAGTCACCTTCATCTTCTCCGACGGAGTATATTTAGACCTCTTCCTTGACGAAGAGGAGTTTTGTGATTTTCTGGGAGGGCTTAGTCGTGCCGAAATTTGATCTGTACGCCGGTTTATCTGGCGGCTTTGGTGGCGCAAAGTTCCAAGGAACATATGAATACAATAAGCTCAAAGACGCTGAAGACGACGCCTATCAATTAGCCGTCGAAGAATATCAGAGCTATGAGGGTTATCATGGAATTATGTCCTGGGAAGACTGCAAGCAAGACCTCATTGACACATATGGCGAGGATGAAATTGATGAAGAAGATATTGACCTGCATTATACCGAAGAGGTCGAAGGTTGGTTATCTTATTACGTCAAACTCCACGATGACAATAATCCGCCAGAGGAATAAGGTTACATCCAATAACATTTCCAATAGTGGTTGGAATTAAATGTAAGTAATGTTTCCACTCAGTTGCACCAAGTGATGTATAGAACATATCGGCTACACAGTGGTTGAAACCACATAAGATAAAAAATGCAACTGGCATTACAATAAATAAATAACTTTGGGAATATTTAAATCCAGTAACAGCAATATACATTAGCATTCCGCAATATATGCCCAATAGTAGATTGATCATTGCGCCACAATTGCGGCCGCTTTAGAAACCAGGGTCTCTGCTGACGGTGTCAGAGATACCATCAGAGCGCATGCGGCTGCACCGATAAAATTTCCCAACCAAATTGTAAAAAGTTTCCAGGGTTTAATCTCGCCAGTAGTGAGCAAACCAGCCTTACCCGTGAACAATTCATATTTGAATGTCACAATAGTTAAGAGTCCAAGAGAAAAGAATAGTGCTCCTGGAATTCCACCTAAAGTAAGATTGATAATGCCACCCATAGCAATTAGAAATCCTGCTAAAATAGATAACAAGGCAAATCAACTCCTTTTTATT
>CALFMA010000272.1 GCA_937880065.1 uncultured Ruminococcus sp. | reverse complement strand
CAACAGCTGAAAGTGTAACTGTGGGTGAGTCGGCAATAAACATTGACGGTTATATGCAGATTACACAGGATGAAGCAAAATCCCTTATGGACAGCGAGAATGACTATATTATCCTTGATGTGCGTACTATTGAGGAATTCAAAGAATCACATATTGACGGGGCAATTCTCATACCCGATTATGAAATCAATGAAAAAGCCGAGGAAATTCTCACAGACAAAAATCAGCTGATACTTGTCTATTGCAGAAGCGGCAGAAGAAGTAAATTGGCATCGGCACAGCTTGCAAAAATGGGATATACCAATGTTAAGGAGTTCGGCGGTATTATTGATTGGAGTTATGGGACGGTGAGTGGATAATTATGTTATATCTTAAATCGGCAAATTATGAAGATATAGAAAAAGAATGGCAGTTTCAGCGGAATATTCCCATTGAGGAAAACAGTTTTATCAATGAATATTACGATATCAGCAGAGAAGATTTCAATGCTGCCCTTGATACGATGATAGAACAGTCAAAGGGAATTAATCTTCCCGAAGGATATGTGCCGCAGACTGTATTCTACCTTTGGAACGATGAGAAAATAATCGGAACATTTCACCTAAGGCATTATCTTTGTGAGTCGCTGGTGAACGGCTCAGGGCATATCGGTTACTATATCGCACCCGAATATCGGGGGAGAGGATATGCAACAAATGGGCTGAAACTTGCTTTGGAAGAAGCAAGACATATCATTCCCGAAGATGAAATATATCTTCGATGCGATAAAAATAATATTGCATCCTTGAAAGTAATGCTCAATAATAGAGGGTATATACATCATGAGGATGAGTATAAATATTATGTGCGTATAGCAAAATAATACAACGGAGGAAAAATTATGGCATTACCGGATTTTAAAAAACTCGAACAGAACAAAACAGCCGTCCCCGAATGGGCGAAATATCTCAGAGAGGGCGAATTCATAAGCTACGAAAATACATACAAAAGCAAGATATATTTTGATTTATTCGACAGATATATCTTTCCTTGCGCTGAAACGGGCGATATTCGCTATTACGTCTATGACCCTGTAAAACACGGCGCTGACCCCTCAAAAGAATATCCCGTGCTTATGTGGCTCCATGGTGCAAGCAATTCCCTTATGGAGGAAGGCTGTATCATGTGCTGCGGTGCGGAGCAGTACGCTTCCCCGAAATATCAGCAGGTAATGGGCGGAGCGTTTATAATTGTTCCCCTTGCCAATGAGGAGCAATTGGAGGACGGCAGAATTCTCGGCACATGGTCAAAGGCACATTCTGCGCCAATCAAAGCGATTTACGATAAAGTCTGCGAGGAATTCAAGGACAATATCAGCAAAAAATTCGTTATGGGAGCTTCATCGGGAGGATATTTCACATGGCAGCTTTTAGAGGATTACTGCGGATATTTTGATGGTGCAATTCCGATTTCATCATTTTATGTTCCCGCTGATGAGGCACTTGACAGAATTTCAGAAAGCGGAACAAATATTATTATTGCTCACGGCAGACATGATGAAATGGCAGATTTTAACGAGTGCATAATTCCACGAATTGAAAAGTTGGAGCAGCTGAAAAACTGTATTTGCTTTTTCCCTGAGTGGGTGTACAATGGTGACGGCGGTGTTTCATCTGTTTTCTATGGCTTTGAAATGGGGCAGCATTGTATGATTAACTGGGTTCAGCACAACCTTATGTTTGACAGCGGAAAGCCTGCTGATGAAAGAATTCCCAATGGCGTAACAGGGTGGATAAAGGAAATTTGTGAGTAGACAGTGCAGCTTTGGAGGAATTATGAAAAGGATTATTAGTCTGTTTCTTTGCTCACTGATGTTAACAGTACTTTGCAGCTGTGATAACGATAACAGCGTAACTGAAACAAAAATAGAAACATCACAGACGGAAATAATAGATTACAAAACCATTGCACCGCCAAAGGGTGGCTGGACTTTGAAATTGCTAAAAGATGTTGTATATGTAAATGGCGAAAATGCAGAAATCCCATTTACATTAAATGATATAAGTGATGAATTTGAAATTGATAAGGATAGTATTTCAACGGATGATGAAAAAGTGGAAGCTCTATTGAAATATGAAAATGAAATCATAGGCGGTATAACGGCAGTTAGCGATGATAAGTCGGATTTTCACAATGTTCCCTTGGATTTATTTGCAATCAAACCACATAAAACGGTTTTTGATTCCCTGTTAGTTGTTAACGGAGTAAAAATCAATGATTCCTATGATGAACTTATTGAAAAAATGGGAACACCTACGGAAGAATCGGTAAACGGTATAACAAAATATGAATATTACAATTGTGATAATTACCGCATTGGATTCCTTATTTCTCACGATGAAAATAAAGTTTCTACAATCAGAATTGAAAAGATGCCCTAAAGTATCCACAATCAGAATTGAAAAGATAACCTGACCATAAACATTTTGCAGAGCAGAAATACTTGCTCTGCATTTTTTTTAATTTGTCCGCATATCCTTTACAGAGAAAATGCAAAGGAGTGTTTCAATATGGGACTTACTGAAAAAGAAGCGGCAGAACGGCTGAAAAAGGACGGCGAAAATGTTTTGGAGGAAGGAAAAAAGACCTCGGCTGTGAAAATTTTTGCAGGGCAATTCCGTGATGTAATGGTAATGATTTTGCTTGGTGCAACAGTAATTTCCGTCCTTTTGGGAGAAGTTACGGACGCAATAACAATCATTCTCATTGTGCTGATTAACGCAATTCTGGGATTTATTCAGGAATACCGCACAGAGCATACTCTTGAAGCCTTAAAGTCAATGACTGCACCTGCGGCGAAATGCTACCGTGACGGAAAATTGCGGCAGATTGAGGCTTCAAAGCTTGTTGTGGGAGATGTGGTTGAACTTGAAGCAGGTGACAGAGTGCCTGCGGATTGCGTTATTTTGTCAAGTTCGGGATTTTACACCGATGAAGCAGTTCTTACCGGAGAATCAGAACCTACAGCCAAAAAAGCAGGCTCTCCCGATGACAATGACAACAGCATTAACAAGGAAAATATTGTATATTGCGGAACTTCTGCTGTAAAGGGCGTATGCCGTGGCAGAGTTATTGCAACGGCGAAAAATACGCAAATGGGCAAAATTTCAAAGCTTCTTGCGGATATTGACAATGAGCCTACACCATTGCAAAAGCGGCTTGGGGAGCTGGGAAAAATCGTGGCGATTATCTGCCTTATTGTGTGTATTGCGGTTTTCGGTGCAGGAGTTTTACGTGGTGAAGATATTTTTGATATGCTTATGACGGGAATAACTGTGGCAATTGCGGCAATTCCCGAGGGCTTGCCTGCAACTGTTACAATTGCTCTTGCCTTGGCGGTTAATCGTATGATGAAGCATAAGGCACTTGTAAATAAGCTTCACAGCGTTGAAACTCTCGGCTGTGCATCGGTTATCTGTTCCGATAAAACAGGAACAATTACAGAAAATAAAATGACGGTGACGGAGCTTTCAACGGTAAATTCCGATTATTATTTCAGCGGAACGGGATATAAAATCAGCGGCGAAATTACTAAAGGTGATGAAAAAATTGCAGTTAATCCCAAAACCGAAAAGGCACTTGCGGAATCCTTAAAATGCGGAGTTATTTGTTCTACTGCTGATATTTTCACGGAAAAGGCAGGCATAAGCCGCCGCCGTGGCTCGCTTAAAGGTAAAGGGGAGTGGAATGTCATAGGCGACCCCACGGAAATTGCCTTGCTTGTTGCAGCATCAAAGGGCGGAATTACAAAAGAAATTCTGGGAAAATATGCGGAAAAGCTTGATGAATTTCCCTTTGACAGCGAAAGTCGGTTTATGGCTGTATATTGCCGTGAGGGAGGCAATAAGCGGATTTATTTCAAGGGTGCTGAGGAAGTTTTGCTTTCCCGTTGTTCGTGGTATCTCAGCGACAGGGGAGAACTTATGCCCCTCAACGTCACAGAGAAAAACAACATACATAAAAAAGTCATTGAAATGTCGGATAAGGCATTGCGTGTTCTCGTGCTTGCGTATGCTGAAAGTGACGAATTCTCACCGAATATGGGCAATCTCGTATTTCTTGGAATTGCGGGAATGCTTGACCCTCCCCGTGAAGAAGCAAAGGCGGCAATTAAAAAATGTGCTGCCGCTTCCGTAAAAACGGTTATGATAACAGGTGACCATAAAAATACAGCCGTTGCCATTGCGAAAAAGGCAGGACTGCTGAAAAACGGAAAAGCTGCCACAGGTG
>CALFMA010000271.1 GCA_937880065.1 uncultured Ruminococcus sp. | reverse complement strand
CATTTGCCTGCACGAAGGCTACAATTGTTCCCTCTGCATTTACTTTATAAGCTGTATTTTCGCTCGCAATTCCAAGCAACACCCCTTTGGAACTCAAGGTTACGTTTGATGTATCAAACACCTCTTCCATCGTGCGGTCATACTCGAGCAAATAGACGCGCTCTGTACCATAAGCCACCTTAAAAAACTCTTTTACATAATATCGTTCCTTCTCATTATTGTCTCCGGTGCACTCCACTTGATAACGCAGGAGTACAGAGGTATATGCCTTTTTCACCTCTTTGATCTCGTACTGCAACTCATTGATAAGCTTCGGCTTCAGACTTCCCCACATGATATGTGGTAAGTCAGAATGAATGGTCACATGCTGAAGCGTCGTATTATCTCCCTGTGCATTTGATTCCATGACCTTTTTGACAGCATCGTCATTCTGTTTTTTGAAAATATTGGTGTGAAGTTCTTCTATATAATTTACACATTCCTCGACATGATAATCCTGTTCCTTCATAACTCTTGTGTAATAATATAGCGGCGTCTCTCCGCAATGCAACGTAAGTTTTAGAAGAGCCTCCTGCCCTTCTGCTAACTTGGCCCCCATTTTGAGTTTGAGCGTATCTTTTACTTTATCAATACGTTCCTGATAAAGTTTCTCCTCACCATTCACACTATAGATTTCATATGAAATAGAATCCACACTTTCCGGATTGTGATGTATGCTCATCTCAAGTTTTTTGCTGTCATCGTATATGGAAATGGTATCCCTGACAGATGCAACATTCATGCTTCTCTTATGTCCGACAAGCATATTTGCCTCTCTGCCCATAGCAGTAGAACGCTGATATTCCTGAATTCTTGCTTCGTCTTCTTCGCTTGCACTGACGGACGATACACCGAATTCTACGATTTCAACGCCTCGTCTGTCTCTCCACTTGGAAGAAAGAATTTCGTTGAGTTCATCTGCAATCTGCATTGTGTATGCAGGAATAGCCGCATAGTAGATGTTGTTCTGCGAAATCTTGAACATTGCAGGCTGAAGAGCTGATAACAGTTCAGATTTCAACTGACTGTCAATTTCGTCACGGGTAAAGCTGTCTGCTACATTTGTGCAAACATTGGTGTAGAATAAAAGCGGATTTGTGATTCTGTAAGAATACTCACCGTGACAGCGGATTGAAACATCAATCGGGAATCCTATAGCTTCATCCATAATTCTGAAAGGAATAGGAGCAGGTGTACCGTACTTGTTTCCCATAATTTCCTTTGTGTTGAAGAAGTAAACTCTCTGATTTTTTGCGGGCTCACCGCCGAAAGCAAAACGCTTGCCGATTTCAGAAAAGCTCTTTTTGATGTTTTCACCAAGGTTTCCGTAGAAAATACTCGGCTCTGTGCCTGTATCATATACAAATTCGCCCGGTTCAGCGCAGATTTCAACTACCTTGCCGCTTTCAACGATAATCATACACTGACCGTCATTTACATTGATAATTGAACCGTTTGAAATAACGTCATCGGTTCCTTTCTTGTTGGAAGAGCGTCCTCCAACTCTTTTTTCGCCCTTCTGAACAAGGACGTCTGCATCTAAGCTGTCGCAATAGAAATAATCACGCCACTGGTCAGCCAAAACGCCGCCCATAGCACCTAAACCTGCTTTTAATAATCCCATAATTTATTCTCCTTCCTGAACATATAAATTTTCATCCATTACTCCATAATCTGTTATATCCCACACATCAGGGTTTTTAATAAGCTTTCCATCACCGCCGATTTGAGGGCTGAATTTATGTCCGCTCAAATTCAGCTCTGTGCTGATTTCAATATTCGAATGCAAATCGGACAGATTACATTTAACGGTAAATGCTTCGCCGTTATATATGGTGTGGACTTCGCCTGTATCAAGATTTGTTATATCAACATCTTCTTTGTATCTCGGCACGATTAAGTACCATTCATCGCCCTCGTAATCAATGTGACCAATCTGCTCTATGGCAAAATCATCCAAGTCAGCAAAAATTCCTTCAATATATGTATGACGGAACTCCATTCTGTCACCATAGCCTAAAAATGCTACCGCAAACATCGGCTGACCATCGTAATTATCAAAGTCGAATACATTTGCATATATGCTTCTGTAATCCGAGTCCTTATATACCATACCTGTTTTGTCAAGCGGTTGCGGTTTTTCTGTTGCACACCCAAAGAGTGATGCCAGCATTGTGATAACAGTCATAAATTTCATAATATTTCTTACCATTCTCATAAAATCACCCCGCATATAATAATTCTTCAAAGCATTCATCTTCAGGAATACCGTTTACTTTTCTCGGCCAATCGGAAACATCAATATTAAGCCTTACAACTGAGCCATTTTCTGTCTTTAAATCAACGAAAGTTTTTCCGTCTGTCTGATATGGTGTGAGTGATGTGCCAATAGGAAGCTCTGTTTTTTCCATTTCAGGCAGAAGCTCTACATCAAGAGGTATTGCTGTTTTTACATCATGACCGTAATTAAAGGTGTAGGCTTTATCTGTCATTTCAGGTTTTCCATCTGTTTCGCTTAGTTTATATGTTGCTGTAGCTCCACGGGTTCCCAATATTTCAAACCTTGTTTCAAGCCTTAAAAATTCAGGATTATTAAAGGCTTGCTTATACACTGTACCATCCTCAAAGCCTTCCTCTATATACTCATAATCAACTTCAGTACCATAAAGCTCCTGTGTCATTTTTGGAGTATCGCCATTTATATCCCATGTGCAGAACATATGGTAGTCATTGTCCGAGAACGAATCTGAATAAATATAATTTTTATCACCGATATGTGCTAAATAAACATCAAAATCGTAAGCATAGTTGATTTCATCGGTATAAGTTTTTCCGTTTACCGTAACCGACAGCATATTGTATGAGCCATATTGGTCTAATGAAGTATCTATTTCTATGTAGTCTTTTCCCTCATCGTTTCCGTTTAGGTCAAAATCAATCTTTTGACGCATCGGAAGCATTACAGCGTAGTTTTTTGAAGGTGCCTTTGTATATTCTTCGTTGAAAATATAGGGTTCTTCATCAAAATAGATTTTCACAGAAAGAGGGCCTGCTGCATAGGCGGCTATGTCATAAGGACTGAACCAGAATGTAATGCCCTGATAATCAAGTGTCCAATTGTAATCTTCAGGAGAATACTCGTTAAAAATCGTCCATAACTGATTTTCGCCGAAATTCAGATAATCGTATTTTATGTTCAGTTCACTTTCCAGAATATCAGGCAGCCCCTTGATACTTGGCATGACATCGGTCAAAACAAG
>CALFMA010000270.1 GCA_937880065.1 uncultured Ruminococcus sp. | reverse complement strand
TTAACGATTTTACCCTTACCGCTACAGTGAGGACACACCTTGGTGGTGGATATTGCTCCGAAAGGTGTACGCTGTGTTGTCTTGACAGAACCTCTGCCGTGACAATCGGGACAAACCTCGGCAGTAGTTCCTGCATCTGCACCTGTACCCTTACAAGCTTCACAGACAGCCATTCTGTATGTCTTGATTTCCTTTTTAACACCGTGGCAAGCGTCCATAAAGTTTATGATAACGCTTTCCTGAATATCAGCACCTCTGCGTGGGGCATTAGGATTTGCACCTGAACGTGTACCGCCGCCGAAGCCGCCTCCGAAACCGCCGAACATACTTTCAAGAATGTCGCCGAGATCGCCGAAACCGCCCATTCCGCCCATATCGCTGAATCCGCCTCCTCCGCCATAGGAGGGGTCAACACCTGCGTGACCGAACTGGTCATATCTTGCACGTTTATCGGGATCGGAAAGTACCTCGTTAGCCTCGTTTACCTCCTGGAATTTCTCAACATAAGAGGGATCATCGGGGTGCAGATCGGGGTGACATTCTCTTGCTTTTTTTCTGTATGCCTTTTTTATCTCGTCCTCTGTTGCACCTTTCTGAATGCCCAGGACTTCATAATAATCTCTTTTTTCAGCCATAAATTTTCTCCAATTTTAAATTGAGCCTTTAGCTATAAGCCGTTAGCAATTGAACCGTAAGCTAAAAGCTAATGGCTAACAGCTAACAGCTGTATATAAATACACCTTTAGGGCGAAGGATTCTTCGCCCTAAAAATATCCTTTTTAATTAAACCTCTGTGAAGTCAGCGTCAACTACGCCGTCATCGCTGGGTGAAGCAGCCTCGCCGCCCATATTAGCAAACTGTGAGGGGTCAATACCCTGACCGTCAGGATTTGCCTGCTGGTAAATCTTAGCGGAAAGGTCATAGAATGCCTTCTGGAGTTCATCTTTAAGACGCTTGATTTCCTCTGTATTGTTAGCCTCGCAAGCTGCCTTTAATGCAGCGGACTTCTGCTCAATATCAGCCTTTTCGTCAGCGGATACCTTATCGCCGAAATCAGCAAGAGCCTTTTCGCACTGGAATACAAGGTTTTCAGCCTCATTCTTTGTATCAACTTCCTCACGACGCTTCTTGTCCTCAGCTGCATACTGCTCAGCTTCCTTAACAGCACGGTCAATATCGTCCTTGGACATATTTGTGGAAGAAGTAATTGTGATATTCTGCTCCTTGCCTGTGCCGAGGTCCTTAGCAGAAACGTGAACAATACCGTTCTGGTCAATATCGAATGTAACTTCAATCTGTGGGATTCCTCTTGGTGCAGGAGCGATACCGTCAAGACGGAATGTACCGAGCTGCTTGTTATCTCTTGCGAATTCACGCTCACCCTGAAGTACATTGATGTCAACAGCCGGCTGATTATCTGCGTAAGTTGAGAATACCTGTGACTTCTTTGTAGGAATTGTTGTATTTCTCTCAATCATTCTTGTGCATACTCCGCCGGCTGTTTCGATACCGAGAGAAAGGGGGGTTACGTCGAGGAGGAGGAGTCCGTTCTTAACGTCGCCGCCGAGAACGCCGCCCTGATATGCAGCACCGAGAGCAACACATTCGTCAGGGTTAATGCCCTTGAATGGGTCTTTGCCGATAAGCTTCTTAACAGCTTCCTGAACAGCTGGAATTCTTGAAGAACCACCAACCATGAGAACCTTGTTGATTTCAGAAATTGAAAGTCCGCTATCAGAAAGTGCCTGTCTTACAGGTCCCATTGTAGCCTCTACGAGGTCAGCTGTAAGTTCGTTGAACTTAGCCTGTGTAAGTGTAAGGTCAAGGTGCTTAGGAACACCTGTTGCATCAACTGTGATGAAAGGAATGTTGATATTTGTTGTAGTTGTTGAAGAAAGCTCAATCTTAGCCTTTTCAGCAGCGTCCTTCAAACGCTGATAAGCCATTTTATCCTGTGAAAGGTCAACTCCGTCAGACTTCTTGAACTCGTCAACAATCCAGTTGATAATACGCTGGTCGAAGTCGTCACCGCCAAGACGGTTGTTACCTGCGGTTGCAAGAACCTCAAATACACCGTCGGAGATTTCGAGGATGGATACGTCGAACGTACCGCCGCCAAGGTCAAAGATCATGACCTTCTGCGCGATGTCTTCCTTGTCGATACCGTAAGCAAGTG
>CALFMA010000269.1 GCA_937880065.1 uncultured Ruminococcus sp. | reverse complement strand
TTATCAGATTTTGAATCTATCGTAACAAAGTAGAGAGACGAAGTCTACACATGTTACAGTGTTTTTATTTATAAAGAATAGGTTTTAGTAAAGGATTTGATTATGATTTGTTTATAAGTAATGGTGCTTGTAATGCTGAAACTGATAATGAGTATGTTGATTATAACAGCTTTGACTATTTGGTATTTTGGTATGATGCTGAACCCAATTCTTTTGTTACCTACCTGTGTCTTAAGGAGAGCTGCTTAGGGCTCTCCCAGGCAACGGTAAACAAAGGTGAAAACTGAAAGTTTCCGTCGTGTATTACAACAAGACAGATGCCCAAACTGTTATCAAAGCGTCATATACTCCGTGAGCAATTATTGTGACACTAGAGAACAATTTTTAATCTTTAGTCTGCAAAAACACCAAAATGCTCCTATACACGCTGTCATTATCATCTGAACAATATTACCACTGAACAAATGAAATATACCAAACAATACAGATGAACTTGCTTGCTAAGATTAAGCTGTATTTATTGTTTTGAATAGGTCTTTTTCAGGAACTCTATCAGCATATCGGGGATATACTGATAGTGGTGGGAGTCATACAGCTTATAGGTCAGAGCTGCGCCGTGAGATTCCATTCTTTCTTTCAGTTTTGCAACGCCCTCCAGCGTCGTATCGTGACCGTTATAGTTGTCAGCATAGTCGGGATCTTCCAAAGAGCCTGCACAAAGGAACACGCTTTTATCGAGCTGCTCGTTTCTATCAAAGTAACCGTAATCATTTACTACATCATCAGAGCTTATATTAGAATTATCGTTATAGTTATACAGCCCCCACAGTGCAGGACTTCCGATAATGTAATTGCCAAAGGGCTGATTTTCATATAGATCGGACTTGAACAGCGCATTATGAGCGAATACACCGCCGTCCGAGTGACCGTACAGCGTTGAATTTGCGCAGTCGATATGATAGTTTTCGCAGAGGTAAGGCATAAGATTGTCGGTAATGAAATCGAGCGTCTTATCACGGTTCACCACCAGATCAAAGTAGCGGATATTCCCGTCAGCATCGTTGACATTATAGCTGTACCACATACTTACAAGTATTACAGGAGCAGCCTCGCCGTCCTCCATGACCTTTCTCAGTTCCGTGTGATTGCCAAAACGCCATATGCCGTCAGTCAGGAAGAATACAGGATAGGTCTTTTCCTTATCGTAATCCGGCGGCAGCGTCACATTAACTACAAACTCTTTGTCAAGTTCCTCATCGTAGATACTGATCTCGTCTATGGAATCTTTGATCGCTTCAACAGCATTGCGGTCATACTCCCAGAGGTCACGGAAGTCTCCGATCTCTTCCTCATACCAAAGATACAGCGAACGATCCTCCAAATCGACCGTGCCTTCAGGTAAAACCTCATAATCGCCTGTTTTCAGAGCTTCATAGGCGAGTTGTATATTAAGTATATCCTGCTCGATCATCTCATCAGAATATCCGCATTCGACATCATTTTTTCTGATCCAGTCAAGATACTCCTCAAATGATTCAAATGACATCTCCTCCTCATATTCAGGCTCGCCATTCTCATTCATTATAGTGCTGGTAAACTCAAACCGTCCGCCGTCATAATCGGGATCAATCATGTTCGGGATAGCATGTGTTACTATATGTCCGTCAACAAGAATGATACTGGGATAAGGATTGCCGCCGTTCTCACCTTTTTCCTCGGCGATCCTGATATTCTCCATAACCGCTTCGTATTCCTCGTTGGTCATCTGGTCACGGTAGCTCTCGATATTCTCACGCAACTCATCATTGCTTGGTGTATGGAACTCCACACTGACCTTATGCTCTGTCTGAGCCGGTTCTGCTTCTGTTGTCGGTTCTTGCGGCACATCAAGAAGCGTTAGTTCATGTTTATCAACTCTTGAAAGCTCCGTTTCCGTCATTTTGTTGACAAGCTGCGTCGGCTCGACTGTCTGCACGATCTCCGAAGACGTGTTTTCGCTGCTTTCTGTGTTACTGCTACAAGAAGTGACTGATAATAACATTATAATGGTTAAAAAAATTAGAATTGCCTTTCTCATATTATTCCCTTTCGTTACTAAATTACAGGTCTGTATTCTTTCGATTTCAATCTATGAACGTTGATCGTTCTTGCAGAAATCCACTTGTGACTGCTTTGAGAAATAAACACAAAACCGAATGTATAGTCTGTCGAGTTTTTTAAGTTACGGAGTTTCTATCATAATTTCGGAAGATTTAGTATATTCGTCAAATTCTTCTTGACTATACGCTTTTACATCAATCAAAGTACCGTTTCCCTCAGAATTTAAGTTATCAAAATCACGAACAGTATAAATATCAACAGTACCATTGCCGTTTAATGTTCGGATAGAGCCAGAAAATTTTCCGCTGCTTAGATCCTCACCATTTGAAGTGAGAATATCCCTAAAACGGCGAACTTTTTCACCATTGAAATACCATTGATTGTTTGATTTATCATAGGTAACGCCAAATGCTCCGTATTCTGCGATCCATGAGTTTATTTCATTATCCGAAATAGTGTAACCGGCAATAGCCTCCTGCTTTGAATTTTTTATATGCTCTATATTACGAGAATCAAATTCTTCTTGTGAAACCTCCTTTAATCCCACCAATTCACCAGACGGATCTAAAGAGCCATCTGCATTCCTTTCTATTTTTGAAAAATCCCGAACGGCATACACATCAATAATACCATCTTCATTAAAGTAGTCTACTCCTGCCTGATTAGTTCCATCAATGAGATAATAGTCCTCAAACCAACGTACTAACTTGCCTTTAAATGTAAGTTGATTTTTATCGGCATCATAAGTCAGCCCAAACTGTTCATAGATTTTGAATCGTTCTGTATCTGTGATTTGCTCTACAGCCATACTATCAACAACTGTATCTTCCATATATTCACTGATAGAATAGACTGTCATTGTCATAGTGTCCCCGTCTACATTATTTGTTATGGCTTGCGTTGATTCTTCCATCGTTGAGTGATTATCTTTGCCTGCACTTACGGAAGTTGCAAACACACCCGTAGTTCCGACTACGATCATACACGCCAATACCAAAGTGATAACAGACGTTTTTTTCGTTTTCATAATAGACACGACCCTTTCTTCAATTGCATTTTTGCTGAAATTATTGCAGAATGGAGCGAACAGGTTTTTTCGTTCCTCCACACAGATCAGCATTCTTGCGTAGGCTGATCTGTTCTCTCTTCCGAACTCTTTTATCACACATTCGTCACAGGTCAATTCTATATCCCTGTTGAACAGGATATACATAACCCACACCAAGGGATTAAACCAATGAATACAGAGTGCTGTTGTTGCAAGAATTTTTAATGCTGTATCAAAACGGCAGATATGCACATATTCATGGAAAAGGATATAATGTAATTGCTGTTTGTTTTCCCAATCGCTATTTTGGGGCAATAAGATAACCGGATGAATCACTCCATAGGTCATAGGCGTTGAAATCTCACTAAATTGTCGTATTTCAATTTTTCTTTTCAATTGGTGTTCATCAAGCCACTCTGTTATGATAGCATTATGAATAGGCAAAGCTGTCCTGAACTCACGTCTGCACTTCAAATAAGACACTAAGAATAATCCTGCAAAGATCAGCATACCGATAATCCAGAGTGTAATCCAGATTGATATGTGAGGTGCTGTCTGCAATGTTTGAGTTGTATTGCTAACAACAGGAGCGTTTTGTATTTGTTCCATTTCCACTTGATACATCAGCTGTCGATTTTCATATAAAACAGTATCAGAGGTTTGGAAATCAGGCTCATTTCCTCTCATTAACGAATAAACACTAAAAGGTGATGGAACGGAAAAGGGTAAGAGCAGCCTAGCAAGGGCAATTATCCATAATACTAAAAAAGTTTTTTTAGGCAATCGGTGTATTGCAATCATCCTGATGACTACAATCACCAAGATCAGAATCGCTCCTGTAAAACTCATTTGTAATAAGCTCATAATAACCACCTCATTCCCATTGATCAACGATCTGTTTCAGCCGTTCAATCTGTTCAGCAGATAATTTCTTTCTTCCCAACAATGCAGCAAATAATTTTTCAGCACAACCGTCGTAAATTTTGTTTATAAGTTCATTAGTTTCTGCCTCCTGCACTTCTTCTTTTGGAATAATTGCGTGGCACATGAAATTTGGCTCAGAGCGTTCTACTGCCCCTTTTTTAATGCAGCGCTTGATAAGGGTATAAGTCGTATTGATATTCCACCCATACTCATTTGTCAATACTTCAGCAATATGTCGGGCAGGACAGTCACCTTCATTCCAAAGCACATTCATTATTTTTAATTCAGAATCGACAAGTTTATTATCCATTACTTAGTTTCTCCTTATAAGACAACAGTAGTATCTGCAAATCTATAATACAACAGTCTTATAGATTTGTCAACTATAGATAAGCGAATTGCCTAAAAAATCGTCGGCATGCACAATATATCAGTCTTGTTTTGTACAACAACACTTTTGTCAGAAAAAACACCTTAGAAATGTTTTTAAGCGGTTTTGAGATGTAAATTATTGTGATGTGAAGAAGGATTTCTTCTTACAGTGTGCCAAGAAACAGGGCAAGAAGATAGTGAATTTAGCAAATGAAATTGAATAGGACTTCTGAAAAAAATAAGGCTATGCTCTCCGAAAATCGCACTCGAAGGGCATAGTCTTTTTGATTAATTGGAATATGCTTTTACTAATGATATGGAATACATCCCAACGTCTTGTATATCGAATATGGCTGTTTGATCTTGCCTGTATCCATTAGATGATGTTTCCGATGATACAACAAATAAGCATTTCATCAAATTCATATTATCCATTATATCCCCAAGCCATAATCCATTATCATCTTTATTCGTATCCAAATTACGATATGGTTCTGACTTTCCCGGCATTCCTATAACATCAGGTGCAATAATACAGTATTCTTCTAAAAGTGGTATAAAAATTCTAATATTCAAAGGCGAAATACCATTTCCACCATGCAAAGTAATCAGTTTTCTCTTTTTCTTATCTCCAATTATCAACACATGTGTTTTGCCGAACGTGGTACCAATATACTGCTCTTCATAATTAACATTCAATGAATTAAGAGCTTTATCATAAAATTCATGCATCTTATCCATCCGCAATATATAATCCTCAAATGTGGTTACATCAATACTGTTTGTCTGCGGGTTATACTCTGCGTATATCAATCTCATCTTATCAGTCGTCTCTTGTTATTGTATTAAAAGCATCTCATCCAGTTCCAACTGCCATTTTTATAATTTGTTATAAGTTGTTACCTGATTTTCTTTCCCTTGCTTTTTCCCTTATCAGAGGTCATAACCAAGGGTAAAACGATAT
>CALFMA010000268.1 GCA_937880065.1 uncultured Ruminococcus sp. | reverse complement strand
CCGTTGATACTTCTATGGGCTTCACTCCCCTTGACGGTGTTGTTATGGGTACTCGTTCAGGTTCTGTTGACCCCTCTGCTGTTACTTTCGTAGCTGACAAGCACGGTTTCACACCTGCTGAAATGAGCGACTACATGAACAAAAAGTCAGGTTTCCTCGGAGTTTCAGGCGTTGGTTCTGATAACAGAGATATCACAGCTGCTGCTGAAAGCGGTAACAAGAGAGCTCAGCTTGTTTCTGATATGCTCGTTTACGAAATCAAGAAGTACATCGGTTCTTATGCTGCTGCTATGAACGGTCTTGACGCTGTTCTCTTTACAGGCGGTATCGGTGAGAACGCATTTGATGTTCGTGAGGAAGTTTGCGAAAATATGGAATTCTTCGGCATTAAGCTTGACAAGGCTGTTAACGACGGTTTAAGAGGTAAGCTTGCTAAGATTTCAGCTGCTGATTCTAAGGTAGATGTATGGGTTGTTCCTACAAATGAGGAGCTTCTCATTGCAAGAGATACACTTGCTCTTATTTCTAAGTAATTTATTACGGGTAAATTTAACGCCACCGTTTTTGCGGTGGCGTTTTTGTCGTTATGCTGATTTTATGTTTCCTTAATAAGTTTAAATTCTTTCGCAAGTTCTTCGGAAGTCGCAGGAATTTCAAAGTCATTCGAGTCAAAATGGGGCATTGGTTCTTCAAAACCAAGACAAACTCCGTCACAAAGCTTGAATTCAAGATACTTTTCAACATCTCCTGTTTCAAGATTTTTACGTGACCTGCTATAATAGACAAGCGCTCCCATTCCGTTCACTTTGAATTCAAGAATTTCGCTGTAATCATTTTCCACTTCTGTATCGTCGTACTGTTCAATATACTCAATTTTAACAAAATCATTAGCCTGACCTACAGCATGGTTATAATCCAGCACATTCATATATTCATCATCTTTGCGTGTGAAAGTATAAAATGCGTCATTGTAAAGAATCTCATAGTCAATATTTATTGCATCGTAATTGTCATATCCGCCGCTTACAATATAATTATCTCTTGTGAAAAGACGATAGCCCTCATAATCCATGTCACCTCTGAAAAATCTCTTAGCAATTGAGCCGTTCTTTTCAACAAATGCCCAGTAGCGATCCTGCTTGTAAAACTCTCCGCTGTAATCGCTGTCAATTCCGTTAAGTGTCATATAATAATAGCTGTTGACATCCTTACTTTCGCCGTATGTCTGATTCTTTAAATATAACCTTCCCGTGCAGTTTACAGGCTTATTCTCCCCTGTTTCGTCCAATGGATTGTAATATATGCTTACTTCACTTTCAAGGGTTGTAAAATTATCAGCTCTTGTACAAAGATTATATGCTGTACGAACTTCATCATTTACTCGGAGCAACCTTTGGAACTGTTCCTGCAATGCTGAAATATCTGCATTTTCTGCTCTGTAAAGCACGCCTTCTTCGTGGTCAAAAAGCTCACCTTTGTCGTTTACGGAAACTCCTATTAAATCAAATTCGCTCTGATAACTTATCATTATAAAGTCGCTTCTCATATATTCTGAATCCTCAGCAGGTACCCACTCATAGTCTGCAAGAAGTTTTATTAATTCATCTCCGCCAACTTCTCCTGCCTTTCCGATGTCAAATCCCTTGCTGAATTGTCCCTGTCCCGTACCGTAAGAAACATCGCCGTTTTCATTGAAATCGGGATTTGAAAGAACACTGTTAAGTTTCTCTTTTATGTTCATTGGTTCCGGTGATAAATCAATTGCATAATTTTCATCCATAAGTTCATATACAGCCGTGACAAATTCAACAGGTGCCTGATATGTTACAGGGAAAATTTCTGAACCTATTCCAATTGAATAATACACTTGAATTGTACCGTTTTTATTAGCATTAGTAATAAAAGGCAAATTAGTATCTAATATAATAATATCGTCGCCAAGTTCAAGGTCAGATCTGACAATTTCATCTCTGTACTTATTAAGCAAGCTGCTGTATTCTTCGGAATATTTATCATTTACGACTTTCCAGTCATAACTGAATATATTCTCAGCAATCGTTTTGTTTATATCTCCATATAAATCCTTATCTCCGAAATACAGGGATTCTTCACCATTATCCGCAATAAATATAATATTATTATTACTTACTTTATAAAGCAAATCTTCGTCTGTATCGGAACATATTGTAAATACATAGTCTTTACATTCAGTATTCGGAACGCTGTCATGTTCAAACAAATTAATATCATATTTTGCTTCCTGAATATCGTTTTCAGCTGTTATTTCCTTGTCGTATTCCCTTTTAATTCCGCTATTTATTCTTTCAATTAATTTCTCAGCAAGTTCATCGGGAAGTTCTCCCTCAACGCCCATTGCCAAACGGTAATATGTGTTATTTTCAAAGCTGAAATAATACTCCCCTGCTTCGTCATTGCTCTTATCTCCTGTTGCAGCTATGGGAGCATCTGATTCTCCGCTATGAGTCGGGGGAACTTCGGGAGCATCTTTCATTGTATGAACCGCTACACCGCCGATTCCCAGCAAAAGCGCAGCAGAAGCCGCTAATCCCGACCAACGCTGAATATTAATTCTTCCTGCTCTTTCAACTGTGGTTACACTTTCCGCATATGTTTCCTGCGGCTCAGCCGAAAGCAGTTCCTCCATTTTTCTTCTGAATTCATCGCTGCATTTAATTTTGTCAAGGTGTAATTTATAATCGTCTTTTCTCATAATTATGTCCTCCTTACACTACCTTGTTTTGTCGTTTGGTTTTCATCTGCAAGCTCAATTTTAAGCTTTGCCTTTCCCCTGCGTATCAAGGATTTAACTGTGTTGATTTTTTTATCCAATAACGCAGCAATTTCCTCAACTGTCCGACTTTCGTATAAATACAGATACATTACCGCCCCATATTTTGGCGGTAAAGATGACAGAAGTTCCCTTACCTCCACATCTGTTGTATCCATATTATAACTCCCCTGATAATCCTCCTCCAGAGTTCCCGTATGACTTACTCGAAAACTCCTTTTGTAGTTTTTGCATTTGTTGGTTGTGACTTTCAACAGCCATGCTTTCAAATGTTCATCACTTTCAAAATTCACAGGATTTGAATGGAGATACAGGAATATATCCTGCGTTATATCCTCGGCTTCCGCATAATTTCCACAAGATGTATAAGCAACTCGCAATACCATATCTCCGAATTTTCTGAAAGCATACAATGAAATATTATCATTATCCAATTAAAACACCGTCCTCTCTTTTTGTCGTTTCAGAAGTTTTACGCTTCTACATATAACACAACTGTGAAGCTTGAAAAAATGCATTGAATATATATTTTTTTATTTTAATTTATTCACCCCTTGACATTTATAAGATTTTATGTTATAATATTATAGTAATTTACGCCATACGTAATACTTGCCGAAGTGGCGGAATGGCAGACGCAGCAGACTCAAAATCCGATTGTGTGATTTCAAAGATTTATATTTTGAGTTTCTGTATCATTGCTTATAACCAACGTAATTTCGACGTTTTGAAAGCACAGGTTTGTATTTTGGTAGAAATCTTTGTTTTGATTCACTACATTGTCTACCAAAATGTCTACCACGTATTCGCTTGTTTCATTTATGTTTAAGATTTTTGGTTGACGCAACAGATTTTTTATCTTATGCGTTTGATATAACTTGCCGGTGTGATGGAATTGGCAGACGTGCTGGACTCAAAATCCAGTTCTGGCAACAGAGTGCGGGTTCGACCCCCGCCACCGGCACCAATTTAAGTAGGTTTTCCTAATGGAGAACCTACTTTTTATTTTGCTGACATTAGTTCAATTGTCAGCACTTGAGCTAAAAGCTTTAGCTATAGCTTCGGCTGATGAGATTTTCGAGTTGTAATCGAGATGGCTGTAGAAGTCAGCTGTAACATTGAAAGTTGAATGTCCAAGCCATTCTTGTATTGCCTTCATTGATACACCATTAGCAAGAAGCAGACTTGCACAGGAATGTCTAAGGTCGTGAAATCTTATGTGTCTGAGGTTAGCATTCTTAAGAACAATTGCAAAGTGCTGAGATACATAATCCGGAGTAATTATTTTTCCAAGATTATCTCTACACACAAAACCGTCGTATGTTCTGTCGAAATTACCTTTAAGAATATGAGAATAATGCTGCTCGTAAAAGTATCTTTCCTTTAATTTTTCTTCAATGTAAGGAATCATAGGTAATGTTCTTATACTCGATTTTGTTTTCAGCTGTTCCTCAACAATAATTTCTTCGTGACCGTTTCCTGTTCTGCTTATCATTTTCCTGCGGATAGTGATAGTTTTCCTATCAAAATCTACACAATCCCATTTCAATCCAAGCACTTCACTTCTACGAAGTCCATAATACGCTGCAATATTAACTACAAGTTCAAGCCTGTCACCCTTGAAAGCTGTAAACATCTCGTCCAGTTCTTTTGCGTTGTAAAAACCTGCCTGAAACTTTTTAAGTTTAGGCAACATTTTTGAATTAAATTTATCTTTTGAAATAAAATATTCTAAACAGGTAGGAGAACGTTTCCTATTCTCGCAAAAGGATGTTGGAAAAATAGGAACGTTAAAGCTAAAGCCAATCTATATGATTTTGTGTTTTTTAAAAGATTTGCAAAAAGCGATTTTTTTTCAAAAGAAAGCGTTTGTTTTTGAGTGTTTTTCAAGATGACAAATGCTAGTAAAATCAACAAAATATTAACAATCAAATACATGAAAAAAGAACGAGACCTATTAAAGTCAGATATCCTATCGCATTGGATTAACATTGGTTATTTACCAAGATGGGGTGTGTTGCTACTAGACCTCTTTATCGCCTTGATTGCATTGGTGGTAAGTTTTTTGATTGGTAAAAGTATTGTGGGATACAAGATGGAAGTAGTATATCCATTGTGGCAACAAGCTTGTCCGTTGCTATTGACGCAATGCTTTTTCTTTTGGGTATTCCATACGTATTCGGGTATTCTACGTTATTCGACCTTTATCGATACATTGAAAGTGGCCATGTCGGTGGGAGCTACCGGCGTATTGCTCATTATCGTCAATATCCTAATAAAATACACCTTCAGTCCGCAGCAGACCCCCTTTCTGACAACCGTACTACTGACATACATCTTCGTAGGAATCACATTGCTCTTCGGTTGGCGAGTGACGATTAAAACCATATTTGAATATATTTCGCATCACAGCGAAAAAGTGCAGAAAGTGCTTATCTATGGCACCAAGTCGGCGGGATTATCCATCGCCAAGATGCTACAATCCAACATGGAAAGCAACTATCGCCCTGTAGGTTTTATCTCCGATTCCACGGACAACAGCCATCACAACCTATTGGGATTGAAGGTATATCCCATCAACGACGCGTTGATCAAAATGATGAAAGAGCAGAATATAAACAACCTAATCGTTTCTCCTCTGAAGATTAAAGAAATCAACCCCCTCAGAGACTTGGCGATATTCATCGATAACAACATCCGCATTCTGACTACCCCATACTTCACCAGCTATGACCCGCAAAATCCATCTGCGGATCTCTCACCCAATAAGATCGGACGCATCGAGTCGATTCAAGTGGAGGATTTGCTGGATCGTCCAGTAATAGAGATCAACACCAATAATGTGAGTTCTCTATTGAATAATCATGTAGTGATGGTTACAGGAGGTGCAGGCAGTATTGGTAGCGAGATTGTTCGTCAAGTGGCCTCGTTCTCGCCTCAAGCCATCATATTATTGGAAATAGCAGAGTCGCCCCTAC
>CALFMA010000267.1 GCA_937880065.1 uncultured Ruminococcus sp. | reverse complement strand
CCCGAAAATGCACATAACAAGGCTGAAAAATGGTCAAGCTCCAATGAGGCAATTGCTATAGTTGACAGCGAAGGCTGGGTAACAGGCGTTTCAGAGGGCGAATGTGTAATTACCGTTACAAGTATTGACAACCCCGAAGTTTTCGCACAGATTAAAGTTACTGTAAAGGACGGACGACACGTTAAATCAATCAAGCTTTCACGTGGCGAGGTTACTATGGAGGCAGGTACAGCTGACTTGGCAGCAAGAGTTACAATGCTTCCCGAAACAGCTATAAATAAGAATGAAATCTGGACAAGCTCAAAGCCTGAAATTGCTACAGTTGACGGCGAAGGCTGGGTTACTGCTCTTACACCCGGCGTTACTGTAATTCATGTTAAGAGCGAGGATAACCCTGCAATCTTCTCATATATTATAGTTACTGTCGTTGAAAAGGGTACAACTGCTCCTTTAACAACTGCTTCAACTGCAACAACTACTACAACTTCCGAAACAACAACTACAACTACTACTACAGTTCCTGCAACAACTACTACTGTATACATTCCTGTTCAGGAAATCGTTGTGCAGAATTCAGAAATCAAGATGACAGTTGATACAACAGCAAAGGCTGCGGTTGCAGTTCTTCCCGAAAACGCAACTGATAAATCCATAAGATGGATGAGCTCCGACGAATCAATTGCTACAGTTGATGAAAACGGTGTAATCACAGCTAAAAAAGAGGGTAAATGCCTTATTTACGCTATCAGCAAGGATAATCCTGTGGCGACTGCTACTATAACTGTTGATGCAAACCACAACAAGACAGTTACTGAAATTAAGCTTGATAAGTATGAAATGACTCTCCCTGTTGGCGGAAGTGATATTGCATGGGTAACAATGCTTCCCGTTGACGCTGAAAACAAGGACGAACTCTGGGTATCAGATAATCCCAATATTGCAACTGTTGATAAAATGGGCTGGGTAACAGGTATTTCCGTAGGTGAGTGTAAAATTACGGTTTACAGCGTAAATAACCCAAATGTTAAGGCTGAAATCAAGGTAACAGTTACAAACGGACCTGTTGAACCTCCTAAGTACACATTCAGCCAGATTGCTCCCGGAAAGTCAACTGCAACTGAAATAGCATTCCTCACACCATTCCCTGAAAAGGCTGACGGACTGTTCATTTTCGATTACTTCATTACAGACGCTAACGGCAAAAAGCGACTTGTTACAACACCTGTCATTGATTCTGCTGATATAGGTCAGGTTATAACAATGCTCACGGCTGAAACAAATCATTTCACAGCTGAGCTTTATGTTACAAATCTCAACACATCATCAAGAGCAAAAATCGGTATGTACAATTTCACAATCAATCCAAGAAATGCCGAAACAGTAGAAGAATCTATTGAGTATGCTTTTGAATATGTTGGCGGAATTAAAAAATAAAGGCAATTCTTATATGCGGCGGAACGTATGTTCTGCCGCATTTTTATACTTTTATAAAACACATTGAATCATTAAAAATCATATTATAATATATCAGCGATTATGCTGTAAACAACTAATACTAATCCCTAAAACAACAGCAGACAAATCTAATGGCATAAATGCCGTATGTCATCGTTGGACTTCCTCACCATACGACAGTATGCTTTCGTCGTCCGCCTTGACATACAGCATTTTTGCTCATCATCTTTGTCTACTAACATTTTAGGGATTAGTATAACTAAAATTTTATTCTCATCTTTGTAATAAGCTACAAATCCTTTATATTTATACATATAATCACATCACATCGTACAGAATATCCCCAAAGGATTTCCCGTATCACTCAACAGTTCTATATATTTTTTCAAATATCTCTCCATTGATTATTCGCCCGCAATCATCAAAATCCGGAACATACTTACCATTTGCTTTTTTTGCAAATACAAGTACATAATCACCGCCGCCATGACCAATTCCATTACGATTACCGTTCAACAATGCTTTTTCGCCATAGTCTACTTCAACAGTAAATTGCACATCAAGCGGTATTTGTACTGCTGCATATACTGTGTCAAGTTCTATAGTCATAACGGATATCGGATTAAATGTAATTTCTTTATTTCCGGTTTGATATTTTTTTAATGCATTTTCACCTATAGGCCACATTTCTCCTGCTATACCGGTTACTACATATCCGTTATCTCCAACTTTTTCGTATGAATCCTCTAAGATATTGTAGACAACACCTTTTGTGTCCGCTACATTATAAACCCTGTTCGAGTCAGCTTTCTGTATCTTTGCCATATACGATTTGTTTTTTACAATAACCCAGTTGACTTCTTCGTTCATTATCCATTTAATATTATCACTAATATTCATAAATGCCTCCTAAATATATCCAATCCTATCTATTTTACCACACTTTTCCGCTAATTACAATATGCAAGTACAAAATACCAATCAAATTAGTGTTCAGTTGTCAATGATAGTTGACACTTACCCTCAAAAAATATAGTGTTAAGTG
>CALFMA010000266.1 GCA_937880065.1 uncultured Ruminococcus sp. | reverse complement strand
TGAACTTCCGTGAATATGTCAAGAAATACTTTGATAAAGACGGTGACGGCGTTCTTTCAGCTGAGGAAATTGCAGCTGTAACTGAAATCAATTTCATCGATAACGATACAATAATTAGGGTTTCCGATTTGTCGGGTATTGAATACTTTACATCGTTAACATCTTTAAATTGTGGATATAGCAACCTCACTTCCCTTGATTTAAGCAAAAATACAGCATTGACAAATTTGAATTGTACCGGTAATAAACTCACTTCTCTTGATTTAAGCAAAAACACGGCATTGACGGTATTTAGCTGTTATAATAATCGGCTTACCTCACTTGATGTAAGTAACAATACCGCATTAACCAATTTAACTTGTGGTTATAATATACTCGCTTCACTTGATGTAAGCAACAATACCGAATTGAAAGAATTGAACTGCGATTATAATCAGCTCACCTCTCTTGATGTAAGCAACAACACAGCATTAACTGAATTATATTGTCATAACAATCAGCTTACTTCCCTTGATTTAAGCAAAAACACGGCATTAATTGCATTATTCTGTAAGGATAATAGACTCACTTCCCTTGATTTAAGCAACAACACGGCATTAACTGAATTAACTTGTACTAATAATAAGCTCACTTCCCTTGATTTAAGCAACAACACAGCATTAACTGCATTATATTGTAATAATAATAAACTCACTTCACTTAATGTAAGTAATAATGCTTCGTTGAGTTTTTTGAATTGTTATGGCAACCAACTCGCTTCACTTGATGTAAGCAACAATTCTGCATTAACATATTTGCATTGCAGTTATAATAAACTCACTTCCCTTGATTTAAGTAATAATACCGCATTAATAAAATTGTATGCTGATAATGAATATGAAATCAACCTCATCGACAACACTTTCGACCTTTCAACTCTCCCCACAGGCTTTGATGTTTCAAAGGCTTCTGACTGGACAAACGCTACAGTCGAGGGAAATATCCTCACAATTGAGGATGTTACCAAGGAAGTTACATACAAATATGACTGCGGTTCAGGATTCTCAGGTACATTCACAATAGTTTCACAAAAGACAGAAAAACCTGTCGAAATTATCACATCTGTTGTTGCCGACTCCACACCAACTACAACAACTACTACCACAACTACTGTTCCTGTAACTACAACAACTCCAGAAGATGACCTCCCACAGACAGGTTTCTCAAAGCTCTACAATTGTATTCCTGTTTCCGCAGGTGCATTAGTACTCTTAGGTATATATGCTGTTAAAAAGAGCAAAAAAGAAGATGAAGAAGAATAATAATTAACCTAATTCCCCGTGGCGAAAACTACGGGGAATTTTCTTATACTTTATTTATTTACTTGCAATTATTTTTATTATATGATATAATGTATTTATCGTATTACTACGATAAACTACAAAACGAAATGGAGGAATTACAAATGTCCAAAATGAAAAGATTTGCAGCTATGACTGCGGCTCTGCTGATTTGTGCAGGAAATATGGGATATATGCCCGAAAGCACAATTTCAATCGGCGGCTTTACAGCTAATGCGGCAGAGGTTGCTGCGGAAAGCGTTGAAATCAACGAAACTAACTTTCCCGACGCAATCTTCCGTGAATATGTCAAGGAAAACTTTGATAAAGACGGTAACGGCGTTCTTTCAGCTGAGGAAATTGCGGCTGTAACCAAAATCGATGTTTATGATATGGGAATTTCTGACTTAACAGGTATAGAATACTTTGAAAATCTTGCTATCTTAGAATGTATGTTTAATAAACTCACAACTCTCGACATAAGCAAAAACACGGCATTAATTGAATTAAATTGTTACTATAATCAGCTCACTTCACTTGATGTAAGCAGCAACACGGCATTAACTGAATTAGTTTGTTGGGGAAATCAGCTTACTTTACTTGATGTAAGCAACTGTTCTGCATTGACATATTTAGATTGTGATGTGAATCAGCTCACTTCACTTGATTTAAGCAATAATACAGCATTAGAGGCATTGAGGGCTGAGGACAACAAATATGAAATTGCCCTCACCGACAACACATTTGACCTTTCAACTCTCCCAACAGGCTTTGATGTTTCGAAGGCTTCTGAGTGGACAAATGCCACAGTTGAGGGAAATATTCTCACAATTGAGGATGTTACAAAGGCAGTTACATACAAATATGACTTTGGAAATGAACATTCAGAAGTATTTACATTAGTTCCACCAAAGGCAGAAACACCTGCCACAACAACTACTGCTGCAAATACAACAAATCCCACAACTACTACAACTACATTTGCCACACCCAGTTATTCCTGGCATCTGAACGTTTATCCTTATGACAAAGCAGATACAATTTACGAAATCGGCGAAGAACTTGACTACAGCACTATTTGCGTTTACGGATACGGCGGCGGCGAAAATTTTCACGCTGATATCCCTTATATCTCCTTGGATAGATGTAATTTAACAGTTGACGCTTCTGAATTTGACAACACAAAACCGGGTACTTATACTATCTATGTTAAATGGTATGATGCTGTTGATTCATTTGATGTAACAGTAATTGACCCTGATAATCCAACAGCAATCCCAGGAGTAGAAATCAACGAAACTAACTTCCCTGACCCTGTTTTCAGACAGTATCTTGAAAAAAATTTCGATAAAAACACAGACGGCAGGCTTTCAGACAAAGAAATTGCAGATGTAACAAGTCTGCATTTATACGAGTTGGGCATTTCAGATTTGACAGGAATACAGCATTTTGAAAATCTTCAGACTTTAAGTTGTTCCTACAACGACCTCACTCAGCTTGATATAAGTGAAAACAAATCACTTACACATTTATATTGCGAAAATAACAATCTGACAACCCTTGATACAAGTAACAACATACTACTTTTTGCACTTGATTGTCATAATAACAAACTGACAAAACTTGATTTTAGCAACAATCCAGAATTAGAAGGAGTATGGTGCTGTGATAATCAGCTTACAAGCCTTGATGTAAGTCATAATACATTGTTATCCGATTTGGCGTGTAGCAATAATCAGCTTGCAAGTATTGATTTAAGTAATACTATCTGTAAAGAAATTTCAGATTGGGGTCTTCTGCTTTACGGCAACAAGCACAGAATTAAGATTACTGATAACACATTCGACCTTTCAACTCTCCCCACAGGCTTTGACATTTCAAAGGCTTCTGAGTGGACAAATGCCACAGTTAAGGGAAATATTCTCACAATTGAGGATATTACAAAGAAAGTAACATACACATACAACTGCGGATTAGGATTCTCAGAAACATTCACATTTGTTCCATACAATGACGCTTCTGAAATGGATGTGGAAATTAATGAAATTACTTTCCCCGATGCTATTTTCCGAAAGTATATTGAAGAAAACTTCGACAAGGACGGAAATAAGATACTTTCTTATGATGAATTGGTAAAAGCAACATTTATGAAGATTAATGGCTTAGAAGTTTCTGACATGACCGGCTTACAACACTTTTTTAATCTTCAAACTTTGTATTGTAGTAATAATCGCATCACTTCTCTTGATGTAAGCAATAATACTGAATTGGAAATATTGTCGTGCTATAACAATCAGATTACTTCCCTTGATGTAAGCAATAATGCTAAATTGCGCATTTTGACTTGTTTGGAGAATCAGCTCACTTCACTTGATTTAAGCAACAATCCTGCATTAACTTCATTTTCATGTGATGACAACAAATACAAAATCGCTCTTACCAACAATACATTTGACCTTTCAACTCTCCCTGGCGGCTTTGATATTTCAAAGGCTTCTGACTGGAAAAATGCTACTGTAAAGGACAATATTCTTACTGTTATTGATGATACAGCTCTCATTACATATTCTTATAAATGTGGAGAAGAAGTAGTATGCTTCAATTTATTTACAAGTAATTATGTAGGAGAAACCTTTGAGGAAATAGAAATTGATAATAACAATTTCCCTGATGATGTTTTCCGCCGATATGTTGCAGAAGAATTCGATGAAAACAACGACTGGGCACTTTCTTATGATGAAGTTATGAATGTTACAGATATCTCTCTTGATAAATCGAACCTTTATGACTTAACGGGAATACAGTATTTTAAAAATCTTTACAGTCTGTGGTGTTATGATAATAATCTGACCAATCTTGATATAAGTGAAAATACGGCTTTGAAAATATTGGTTTGTGACTATAATGAGCTTACTTCACTTGATGTAAGCAACAACACAGCATTAACTGAATTATATCTTAATGATAATAAGCTCACTTCACTTGATGTAAGCAACAACACAGCATTAGAATGGCTGTATTTCGATAATAATCAGCTTACTTCCATTGATTTAAGCAACAATACAGCATTAGAACACTTGCACTGTATGTCTAATCAGCTCACTTCACTTGATGTAAGCAACAACACAGCATTAAAACGACTGTATTTCGATAATAATCAGCTTACTTCCATTGATTTAAGCAACAATACAGAATTGATAAAATTGTTGTGTTCTAAAAATCAGCTCACTTCACTCGATGTAAGCAACAATGCAGTATTGAGAAATATAGAGTGTAATGAAAATAAGCTCACTTCTCTTGATTTAAGTAATAATACTGCATTAGAAATATTGAAGGCTGATGACAACAAATTTGAAATTGCCCTCACCGGCAACACATTCGACCTTTCAACTCTCCCCACAGGCTTTGACATTTCAAAGGCTTCTG
>CALFMA010000265.1 GCA_937880065.1 uncultured Ruminococcus sp. | reverse complement strand
CAATAGTAGTGTAGTTTGATTTGGTAATTGAACATGGTGTAAGAGATTGTCTTTTTATGATAGGATCAAACTCTGTTTCATAGATATTATCTTTCTTAGCGATCTCAATACCGAGATCATATGCTATCATCTGAACTTGTTTTTCGCCCTTCATTGCATTCATACAGCTGATGCAGGCACCCTTTGCTACAATATTTGAAAGATCATCGGGGGTTGTCTTTTTGTTAAGCATTTCTTCAACTATACGCTTTATGTATGGGATATTACAGCTTCCGCCAACAAGAAGAACTCTGTCAATTGCTGAAACATCTATCCTCTTGCCGCTATTGCCGATTCTTCCTTCAGAAAAAAGTTGAGCGATGGTGTTCTTGAATTTTTTATAAACAGGATCACAGTATTTATTGAATTCATCAACTGTGATCCTTTTTTCAAAATCGTATACTTCTTTGCCGGGGAACATAAACAGATTTGCGATTTTTACAGAATATGAATCAGCAAAGCTGAGCTTACGCTTTGCTACTTCAGCTGCATTAAGGATCTTCATTGTGATGCCTAAATAGTCTGTTTTATTTATATTCAGAGATTTATAATCACGCAGATCAATGTTGACATCCTTTTTAATATTATCATATATCCAGTTAGCTACACATTCGTCGATATCATCACCACCCAGGTGGTTATCTCCGTGGATAGCGAGAGGTACATATTTATTCTCATTGTTTTCATCATATATAAGAAGTGTGAGATCAAGAGTACCGCCGCCGAAATCCACAACAAAAATCTGGGTATTCTTTTTGATGAGATCATTTATGTAAGCGATAGATGCTGCAGTAGGCTCTGCAAGAATAGATTTAACATTTAATCCTGCATCCTTAGCTGCTCTTGTAGTTTCCTCTATCTGTTTGGTGCTGAAGTATGCAGGAACAGTGATAACGGCATTTATCGTATCGCCTTCACTGCATATCTCTTCTATAATAAGAGTTTTCTTTACCTCTTTAAGGATAAGACAAGCTACATCAGTAGGAGTGAGTTTTTTTTCGAATTTAAGTCCTGCCTGTGAATCGGGGTAAACGAAACCATTGTCACCCATGTGGATCTTGGAAGAACGAATAAGGCGTGTAGGATCTGTATTTCCCATATTTAAAGCTTTTGAACCAACATAGATCTTATTGCCTTCAGCAATATATACAGCAGATGGCAGAAGATCATAGTTGCCGAACTCAAGGAAAACATAATCCTGTTCATCATAGTAACATACGACCGTATTTGTTGTTCCGAGATCAATTCCAATGTTAATACTCATAATTAATTCCTCCAATTATAAATTTATTGATCATAATTTTCCTCTTTAGGTGCATCATTAATTGATTTATCAGAATTTTCGTCCTGAACGGCAGATGACTCATTAGGTTTTGATAAAACAACCTCATCAACTTCAGACATAAGATTGTGTTTTTCCAGAACAACTTTTTGTTTTCCCAGTAAATCTCTTTGTTTTTTTAACTCGTCTCCTTGATTTTCTAATCTTTTCTTTAATTCATTAATTTCTTTTTCGATTTCCTCCAATGTTTCCTTAGTGATTTTCTGTATGTCATCATCATTTAATGGATTGTTCTGATTTTTCAGCTTCTCATTAAGCTTTTCGTACATTTGAATCAAATTAACATTATCTTCTTTTTCAGCTTTAAGTTCTTTTTGAGCTTTCTCAAGTTCTTGTTTAGCTTCTTTAAGATCGTTCTCTGCTTTTGTGCGTTTATCTTTTATTTTGTTTAATAAAGCATTGGCATTTTCTAATTCATTTTCTTTTGTTTTTAATTTTGTTTCAGCAACTGTTTTTTTGCTTTCAACGTCAGCGATTGCTTTTGCATTCTCTTGTTCCATTTTTTCGATCTTGTCGTTCAAACTGTTAATTGTTGTTGTATTATTTTTTATTTTTTCATTGAGTTCCTTTATTTTATTCTCTTTCTCAATCTGTTTTTTACGTTCTTCATCAACAACTGCTTTTTCTCTTTCGAGTGTAGCTGTGTCATCTTCAAGTTTCTGCTTTGCAGCCATGTGTTCGTTATAAATATTATCAAGCGATGCTATCTTCCCCGTCATATCATTGCGGAATTGTTCAAGTTCTGCATTTTCACGTTCAAGGTCAGAATTTGAAGTTTCCAATTCGTTCACCATACCACATAGTTTTTCGTTGATAGCATTCATCTGTATGATCGTATTTTTTAACAATTCCAGATTATTATCCATTATCAGATTCTCCTATACTAAATATTTCATCCACAAATTGTTTGCTCCGCTCCCTGATCTTCATTGCAGTTTCATATTCTTTCCTTGCCCTATCATTATCTTCCTGACATTTATCTATAAGAAGTCCTGCATAGGTCATATACTCATTGTACTCACGGCGAAGTTTTTCTAATTTTTCGCTCATAGCTTATTTCCTCCTAATGTGTCAGCTGAATATTTTCAAGTATCCGCTCACCGCTATTATTATAAATATTTGCGTAAAGTTCGCATTTATTGTCTGCACAAAGATCAATAAGACATCTACCATTCTCAGGCATCAGATCCTTACTGATACTGAAATAGCCCATATAGATGCCATTTTTTATCTTTTCTTCAGGTGTGAGAACACCATCGATACCCGGAAAGATCTGATACATTTTAGCCTTATATATACCATCACCATCAAGCGTCGGTTTTATACCAACCATGAGTGATGTTGTACCAAGCGTTGTCATATCTGTCCTTAGCCTGATATATTCACCATCCTGTATCGTTCCTATTTCATATGCAAGTATATTTTTTGCTTCAAATTCAACATTGTTATATTCAAAATACGACAATGCACCCAATGCTACTGCATTGAATTTATCTCTGTCCTTTACTTCAATAAAAGCTTTGTTCTCCGCCTCATCAGAGATCTGAAGTATTTCTTTGAGAAGATTTCGGAAATAGGCTATTTTAGATGTTCCGCCAATGACCATAACTTTTGTAATATCTGTAACGTCAAGCATTGCATGGTCACACATAAGTTCAATGCCCTTTTCTATCTTTTCTCTTATATCTGTAGATTTAATAAATTCTACAAACTCATTGTATGAAAGAGAGATATTCTTATCATTAAGATTCAGGACAGTTGATGAGCAAAATATTTCTTCCTCATCAGGTTCTGATTTCATATGTACGGGTGTGCAGACATCTGATTTCAGCTTTTCAACTTCATTCAAAAGCTTTGTTTTCACCACTGAAGCACATTTAGCATAGTATTTCTTATAAGCATCTGAATTTGGTGACTTGTCCTCATCAGAGATAAATTCACTGTCGAGAAAATTTCTTTTAAAATCATCATTTACGCAATCTTCGATCAGATTGCTGTAATCATTGATTATTTTCTTTTCAAGAATAATTTCTGTAAGATCCTCACCACCGAATTTTATACCCATTGCAGCATGAGCAGATATCTTTAATTTTTCCTTCTTATTGATGTTGAACAGACTCATATCAAGAGTACCGCCACCGAAATCAAAGACAAGAATGTTATAATCATCATCCTTATCCTCCTGAAGCATTTTCAAGTTAAAAAACATACCTGCAAACGGCTCGGTAATGATCTCTCTTATTTTCAGACCGGCTGTTTCTCCGGCCTTTTTCATCCTGTATTTCTGCATTTCCGAAAAACCAACAGGAACAGTTATTATCACATCTGATGGTTCACAAGGACATCCTTCTGCGATTCGTTTTTTTATCCATTCAAATTCATTCAGAAGTATTTCGTCTACATCCATAAATCTTTTTCTGTGAGGAATAAATATATTCCAGTTTTCTTCTTCGATATGGCGTTTGAATCCTCTTATCATAGTCTGATTTACGGGATCGCCAAAATCACCTATCTCAAAACTTTTTTCACCGATATATATGATACTTGGAATATGGTCATAATACTGATTATCAGACAGAGTAAGCATTCTTATTTTGGAATTTGCTCGTGTACTATCATATACAGCTGCTTTAATATTAGAGGATCCTAAGTCAATACTTACAGCGATTTTTTGCTCAATTTCCATAATTCCTCCTAAAATTTGGTTGAAAGGATTTCTATTATACCATTTGAGAATATATAGCCACGTTCATGGTTAATGTCTAAATATTCAAAGCAATAAACATGACGTTTTATATTAGCAATAATTCCGTTTTTATCATCATCAGATGTATAAAGAGTTTCCACTTTATAACAGTTTTTATCATCATCAGATAAATTGCAGAAATTCACGCCTTTCTGCGGCGGTTCCTTGGTGAAGATACCGATTTCTGAAAGATAATCGTTTATTTCTGACACTAATTTTGTATAAAGTTCTTTCTCATCATTATTATCAATATGATCACGAGCTATTTTAAGAATCCCGTCAATAATATGTTCGTTCACAAGATTAAAGAGACGGTTGATTTGCGTATTATCTAAAGGAAACGGCTTGCTTTCTTCAATAAGAATGTACATATCATACACAAATTCCGACATTCTTTCTTTCAATATCCGAAATGTTGAATTGCCTTGAGAATTTATTGCACTTAAAGGTTCGCTCTGATATACTTCAGCAGATTGTTTTGTATTCTTTAAAAAAGCCAATATCGCTTCACTTGTCGGAAAGCGTCGCTCCCTATTTTTCATTAGGGAAAACATATTCTCAGTCTCAGCATTTTTCAAAGGTTCAGGATGCTTATTATTGTCTATGTTTCCGTAACCCCTCCATACAGAATCAGAAAATCCTGTTTTAGGCGGTTCATTTTCCTGAATGTTATTTGCAATTGTAGGATTAGTTGCTGCTGGAGTAGTTGGTGCTTGCTGAGTGTGATTTGCAGTTGTGTGGGTGCTTGCTGCTGGTGGAGTATTACTCGTATTAGCAGTGCCGGGCATTTCTTTCAGCAAAATATTAAATATATCCGTTAATAGCTCTTTGGAACATGAATATTGACTTATTATTTTTTTAAATTCATTCGTTAGTTCATCAGCATTACACTCACGCTTGGACAAACCGGTCATTTTTTCATCTTTTTCCCAATCGTATATTTCAGGTTCTGTAGCTTTTGGTCTTTTGTTCAAAATCTTAAGTATATCTGCCAGAATATTTATTTTATTATCATTTCCGCACTTACAGTTATTTAATGATACTTCAAAAATTCTACGCAATTGATTTTCATAAATTATCATACTTTGCATATATTTGATGATCTGTTCAAACTTTACAGTTTCATTAGTCTGATTATTAAATTCACGGCGAATTTCATTCAATTTTTCGTAAAATTTATTTTTATATTGATTATTTCTATAACGAATAAATAAGCCTATAAATTTATAATCATCATCCTTTAAAATACTAAAGGATTTATTGTTATCCAATTCATTTAATAACTTTTCGAGGAAATCTTTATCTTTTTTTGCCATAATTCACCTACCTCCCATTAACACTGATTAGCACTTAATACGGAAATATTTCCAACAACGCATCTTGTCTTTGTTGTATTTCTGAAATAATAATCAATTGAATATGGCAATCTTTCAATTTCCATAATCATACTTTGCATTTTAGTATTTGAAGTATGAACAGAAACTACACTATAATCTTTTTGTACATCAGGATCATATTTATCACCAAATACAACATCCATTGGTGTGTAGATACCTATGCTGCTGAAAAACTTATTTAGATACATAAGCAGTTTTTCATATATATCGGCATTTTTGTCATTGTTTCTCAATCTGGAAAAAAGGGCTTCCAATATATTGCTTGACTTAAATGTATCACTGAAACACTTCATAATTTTAGCAGCTGCATCCTTTGATACCTCTGAAGCTTTGGAATTTGATATTATTATATTTCTTTCCTCTTTTACACATTCTTCAAATTCCAAAATTGTTTTTTTATATAGTTCAAATGAATCTATATTGATATTATTGTTTACATAATCTATTAATTTTTGGAATTCATCATATTCAAATATAGAATCAAAATATTGAGATATACTTTCTATTTTATTTTTCAAAACAGGTTCTTTAAATTTTTGGGGAACATAGAACTTTTTTATTAATTCCAGATTTCTATTCAACTGTTCCCTCATTTTATCATTCAGAAGCGGATTCATGCTGATCAGATTCCTCTCCTGATCAATATCTGTCGTGATCTCATGATCGGCTCCGACTATTGTTTCGTTTTCCGACTCATCATAAGCCTGAGAAAATTTTTCTTTGAGCAGTCTATTCAATTCCTGCTTTTCAAATATTTTAAAATGAAGATATTCAGAAAGAAACCGCACAGTTATAATTTCTTCTTTACTATTTATCATAACAAGTTACTTCCCTTCTTTATTTCATGATTTTTAGATATCACCTTACCATTTGCCATTATATCAGCTTCTATAAAAAGCGTTCCGTCCTTTTTTAGGGTGAATTTTGTCATAAGGATCCTGTTTTTTCCATCAGGAATATTATTGATTATAAGTTTATCAATATAATTTACAGCAAGCGAAGTGATCGTTGCATTAATTTTATCCCATGCCTTTGCGTTCCTTGAATATATGCGGATACAAAACTCATCAGATATATTATCACTGATTTCAAATGATGCTACGCCTTCACATGGTATCTTCTGATCATCTTCGATGATCACCTTGAAACCATCGACCAGATTTCCTATCGGACTTGCAACACCATATTCAACGTTTGATATCTCCTCGACCTCTGGTTTAGGAAAATGGCGATTTGCCATTATAGCGGCACCACGGGAAATAAGCGTAGAAACATCATCATCCTGATATATTATAGGCATACTATTGAATTTTATTTCATATTCAGGTATTATCAATTCCTGAAGCATTTTTTTCACCAATGGTAATTTGGAACTTCCGCCTGCAAGGATAATGCTGTCTATTTTTACATTTTTCAGATTTGACGGTTCAGATGATACTGTTTTCAGCAAAGCTTTTTTTGTAATTTCAATGGTAGTCGTAATATTCGACCTTATCAAGTCTTCCAGTTCTTCAAGAGTGTAACTGTATTTAAAATATACTACCTTATTTGTACCGTCATCATTATTTTGAACGATAATCGGAATTTCACCATCAAATTTTTTTCTGTTTCTTGCAAGTCTATGCTTTAACTTTTCATTGCACTCGCTATAGATCTTCATATAATTTATAAGAAACGATTTTTTGTCTATACCAAGTTCAGGATCATATTTTGCAGGATTACATACAACTTCAAAAAAGTGATTTTTTTCCACATTTTTTAGATAGCTGTTGATTTTCTCAGTCATGTCTTCAACTAAAGAATTTGTAATATTGTTGCCGCCTAGATCTTTCACGCCATCAGTATACAAAGTTTTAAACACACCATTTTTATTGCTTAAAACCGATATATCAAATGTACCTCCGCCGAAATCATAAACAAGGACAGTTTTTCCCTCCATATTTGGCCTTTCATTAACATAGGCTATAGCAGCTGCTGTTGGCTCAGCCATAAGTTCGACTTTTTGAAGACCTGCATCAAAAGCAGCTGCTTTTATTGCATTTCTCTCAATATCTTCAAATTTAGCAGGAATTGTAATAACTGCATTTGAAATGTAATTCATATCTTCTTCTCTTCTCATTTCATTAATAGTCTTTAATCCTATTTCTTTATATAACTTATATGTTTCTGCTCTTTCTTTTGGATTTGCTTTTAGTATTTCTTTTACATCAAAATCAAAAAATAGTTTACCTTTTTCTTTTTCTAAAAGTAATTCTCTATTTAAAGCAGTTCTAAATGCTACAAGTATAGGATATATTGCTTCTTTAAATGTTCTATAAAAATCATTTGGATATATATGAAATAAACCATTAATTTCATCATTAATTGTTTTTTTACTTTCATTCATTTGCATTTCTACTGCACTATTAGAACTTTCTTGGAACTCTAAACCATTATTTAAAACTACAACATTTTCTTTATTGTTAGTAAATAGATTGTTCCATGCTCTTTTTAGTACATTTATTTCATCTTGACCTAATTTTCTTTGAGATTTTAAAAATCCTTTTTTGTTACCACCACTTTTGACCATATTTAATTGACATAGTAATGTATCAAATGCAGTTTCTAACATTGTTCCAACTTCTTGAGTTAATCCAATACCACTAGAACCATCTTTAGTATTTCTTAATAGTTTTATAAATTCATGTTTATAATAATTTTCTCCTAATACTAAAATTTGATAATCTTTGAATATTGGTTTAAAGTTTGGTATCAATTGAACATATATAGGTTTTACATGAAATAAACCAGTAACAGTATTTCTATTTCTTCTTATATAACAATAACCACCTTTATCCATTAAATAATCTTCTAC
>CALFMA010000264.1 GCA_937880065.1 uncultured Ruminococcus sp. | reverse complement strand
TATTACTATTACTGCCAAAAGTTCAATAAGTGTAAAGCCCTTTTTTTTCATTGTATTTTCCCCCAATAAATATAATATATACTGTACTTCCATTTTAACAGATTATTCACAATTTGTCAATCTACATTCGGTAGATTTTAGCACCTCAATGCCACAGCAAATTGTACAAATTTCACATAAACAGCTATATTTTCCCAACGGAACAAATCACCGATTTTAACTGTTAGTATATATAAATATATATTCTACAATGCATCATATGAATTCGATATAATATCACTTCAAAAGTTCCAGAGCCTTTTCAAGCTGAACATCCTTATCCGTTCCGATATAATCGCTGTCCATATCAATTTCCACATCGGGTTTTATACCCTTTCCGTTATAACATTCCCAATCACCAACTGTATAGTAGCCTGCGGTATATCTTATACTCTCGCCGTAAAACAGACCTCTATTCTGGAAAACACCCTTTCCAAAGGTATTCACTCCGACAAGAGTTGCATCGCCGTACTGTTTAAGCAAGGCTGTTAAAATCTCTGCCGCACTTGCTGTTTTCTCGTTTATCAGAACAACTATAGGCACATCATATACTATTTCTTCATCTGTTTTGTAAACCTCACTGTCGCTGTTATTCTTAGCGTGCATAACAGTTTCCGAAGTGCCAATAAATAAATCCGCTGCAGCAATTGCGGTTTGAGTGTAGCCGCCGCCATTTTCCCGTAAATCAATTACGATTGACTTAAAATCGTTTTCGGAAAGCCTTTTTTCAAAAAAGCTAACATTCTCATATTCCATACTGTCAATGGAAATATACAGCGTATCTCCGTACATTTTTGAAGAAACACCCTCGATTTTTTCCATATTGGAACTGCGGATAAAGTCAATCGCTATTTCCTCACCGCCACGCTCCACAATAACCTCAGCTTTTTTACCGTCTTCTCCAACAAGACGGATTGCGTGTTTATATTCCGTAACATCAAAATCATCGACATTTTTAATAATATCGCCAACTTTTATGCCCTGTCTATCAGCAGGCATATCCTCAACAACAGCTGAAAAATAGGGCTGTCCACTTTCATTGAACCCTATCTTAAATCCACTTTCTTTTGCAGTTGATGAATTATTTACGTTTTCAAGTGCGTATTCTTTCGACTCTGGACTTAAACTTTCCTCAACAAAAGTATATTTATCGTCATAAAGTCTGAAATACGCATCCGCACCTATTCTCTTATCAGCATTTTCATAGACTTCCATTCTTCCACTTGAACGAGCCTTTAAGAGTCCTGTATAAATAAACTTTTCAGGTATTCCAAGTTGGCTGCACATAACCTCTGTCATATCCAGGCCATCGGTCTTGTATACCCGGTGTTCGTGGTTTCCCGGAAGTACGGCAGCGACGAAGCCTGGATGTGGCA
>CALFMA010000263.1 GCA_937880065.1 uncultured Ruminococcus sp. | reverse complement strand
ATAGTGCAGAATACCGTATGTGGGGAAATGGGCTCTCGCTCCCGACGGCATGGTTTGTTCTGGCAGGAATCGCCTATTATGCACAAAATAGCCACACATAATTCTGCATATCTCACACTTGCATTTCTGTGAAATAGACGGTAATATGTAACACAACGCCAAAGGGCGAAAAAAAGGAGGCTGAAAATTTCATGGAAATCAAGTTTAATATTGAGAAAACCAAACGAAAAGAACTGGCACATAGTATTGCAGAAATCATAGAATGTGACTGCAAGTACATGGGAGCACCGCAGTTCTTCTATCAGATTGGATTCTTTACTCTTAGCAAGGAATGCGTACTAAGCTGTAATGATGATTATGATGAACAGGATATTCAACATTTGCTGGAACAGCTTGCAAAGAAAGGTTATCACGCTGAAATCAGCAATCACCTCACAATCAGCATACCTAAAGAAACGCTTAATGAACAGACGCTTTCTAATCTTGACAGGATTCTGGAGAACAAGGGTACACTCATCAAGCACGCCTTGCAGACGGATTCGCTGGAATACACTGTGACGGAAACAGAAGTGCAGTTCCCTTGGTTTTCTGTTAATGATTCAGAGGACGCTGACGCTTACAGTCGTTTTATTACAGCACTTATTGATATGGCAAAAAATCAGAAGCGTATCAATAATAAGCCGGACACAAGTGACAATGAAAAATATACTTTTCGATGCTTTCTCCTTCGATTAGGTTTTATCGGCGGAGAGTTCAAAGGCATAAGAAAAGTGCTGCTCCGTAATTTAAGCGGAAGTTCTGCATTCAGACATGGAGGAACTGACAATGAAACATCCGACTGATAAAGAATTAACTGCACTCCGTGAAAAATATCCAACAAGAACTATTGTAAAGCTTATCTCAATGAATGATGTACAATCTCCTCCTGTTGGTACAATCGGTGAAGTAACTATGATTGATGATATGGGCTCTATTCATGTTAATTGGCAGAACGGCAGTACACTTGCACTTATTCCTGATGTTGATTCATGGGAAACTCTGAACGACCCTTGAGGGTCTGATTACATGAGAAACCTCTCCCATTGTAGTGTATTTTACCATACAATTGCAAATTAATCAAGGGTGTATATCACACAAAGATTTCGTTGATATACATCCATATATTCTGTAGATTTAGCGGCTTGATATATCCTCCAAAAGACGGTAATATGTGTATACCGAAAGGGAACAAACCCCTACGGCAAGCCAAAAAAAACACTTTGCGGAGGAAAAGAAAATGAACGAAAAAACAGTACAGCAGATTGCAAGAATGAAAGAACAGACAATCGGAGTTGAGGTTGAAATGAACAACATCACAAGAGAAAAAGCAGCAAGAATTGCCGCCGACTTCTTCGGAACACACCGATACGAAAACACAGCAGGCAGAAACGGTTATTACACATGGTCAGCATGGGATTCACAGGGCAGAGAATGGAAATTTCAGAGAGATGTTTCAATTGCAGGACCCGACAGCGAAAAATGCGAACTTGTAACACCGATTCTTCACTACAGCGACATTGAAAACTTACAGGAGCTTATTCGCCGCCTCAGAAAAGCAGGAGCAATAAGCCACGCAGGAATCGGTGCAGGAGTTCACATACACATCGGTGCAAACGGCCACACACCTCAAACCCTTAGAACACTTGCAAACATTATGGCAAGCCACGAAAATCTTATTGCAGAAGCTTTAAAAATCGACCAAGGCAGAATGAACCGCTACTGCAGAACAGTAAACCCAAAATTCATTGAACAGGTCAACAAGAAAAAGCCTTCAACAATGGCACAGCTTGCAGACCTTTGGTACACATCAAACGGTGCAGACTACGGCAGAAGTCAGCATTACAACGACAGCAGATACCATATGCTCAACCTTCACGCAACCTTTACAAAGGGAACAATTGAATTCAGACTTTTCCAATTTGATAAGCCTGCAAACGGCAAGAAAAACGGACTTCACGCAGGACAGCTTAAAAGCTACATTCAGCTTTGCCTTGCACTCAGCCAAATGGCAAAAGACCTCAGAACAGCAAGTCCAAAACCACAGCAGCATGAAAATCCAAAATTCGCAATGAGAACATGGCTTATGCGATTAGGTTTTATGGGTGAAGAATTCGCAACAGCAAGGGATTTCCTTACAAGAAACCTTGAAGGAGATGCAGCATTCCGCTACGGCAGAGCCTGAAAAAGGCTCACCCATTGGCAACGGACGGCAACACAGCCGTTACGTTGCCCTGTGTGGGCGAACAAGGATTTCTCCGCAAAGTTATCCTCATTAATAAAACAAGCCACACAGGGCACAGAAACCGCCTTATTTCGCAAGGAATATTCTACACAAATACTGCACATTAATAACAACATATTTTCTGTAGTATTAGCGGGTTGATATTATTGCTGTAAAGAGTTAAAATGTGATTACCGAAACGGAAACGTCAAGGAATTCATAAAAAGGATTGATTTCAATGAAAAAATATTACATTGCCTATGGTTCAAATCTCAATGTTGAGCAGATGCGTTATCGCTGCCCCGATGCACGAATTGTCGGCACAGGCGTGATTTTCGACTATCAACTGCTTTTCAAGGGCAGCAAGACAGGCTCCTACCTCACAATCGAAAAGAAGAAAGGTGCAAGCGTTCCGGTTGCAGTCTGGGAAGTTTCCGAGCGTGATGAGCAAAGGCTTGATGCCTACGAGGGGTATCCAAACTTCTACTACAAGACTGATATGCAGCTGATAGTCAAAGGCTTTTTTAACGGACGCAAGAAAAAAGTTGATGCTTTCGTATACATTATGCATGAGGAGCGTGAGTTGAGTGTTCCAAGTTCGGTTTATGTAAGAACCTGCGTTGCAGGATACCGACACTTTGGTTTTGATTTAAAGCATCTGCGGCTTGCAATGGACATTAGCGAAAGAGGTGAAATTGTATGAAAGAAATAACAACTGCTATCTGCCCAAAGTGTGGGCAGGAATACACTGGCAGACCTGCACTTTCCCGTGAAGACGGTTCAACAATGATTTGTCCTGACTGCGGAACTCGTGAAGCACTTGATTCTATCGGAGTTTCCTCTGAAGAACAGGATAAAATCATTGGTATAATTCATAGCCATTATTACGAAGTGTAAGCCCGCCACAGCCGCCACGTTGCCCTACAACCGCCGTTCACCCTTTCTTCGCAAAATGATGCCTTTTGGAAAACGGCGGCACACAGGGCGGCTGTGAGGCTGATTTTTGAAGTCATATATGTACCAAAGCAAGCGGCTGAATTGCACATATCTTTGGTAGATATATTACTCCAAAATCCGTTGACTTATTGCCGAAAAGACGGTAATATACATCATGCCGAAAGGCACAGAAAACAACGAAATTTGGAGGAAAACACCATGAAAGAAAACATCACTTATGACTCAACCTTCAATGGACATAGTATCAATACGAACAAGGATAAGAGTCTTGGTTGTTATGAAAAGGTTTTAAACAAGATTGAAACTGTTATGAACTCTATGCTTGATAATCACTCGAAGATTATGATTACAAGATTAGATTTACGTTATCCGAATAACGATAATATAATATGCGAAAGTAAACAGATTTCAGATTTTTCTTATAACCTTAAAAGATCACTCAACAGAGAAAAGAATGCTGGAAATCATTTTGTTGATGCTCAAGTTATTACTGTTCAAGAACAAGATACAAGTAAACATCCTCATTATCACGTTGCAGTTATCGTCAATGGCAATGCAAAAAACTCTCCTTATTCCATCCATGAGAAAGCAGATAAGCTTTGGAAACTTGCTACTGATTCCTCCTTAGACGGACTTGTAGATCATTGTAACAGAAACAAAAATGGCATCATTATTGATAGAAATTCTCCTTCTTTTGAAAACGATTATGACAAGGCATTTTACCAGCTTTCATATCTTGCCAAAGTACGTGGTAAAGAAGATAGGGAAAAAGGAA
>CALFMA010000262.1 GCA_937880065.1 uncultured Ruminococcus sp. | reverse complement strand
CCTTATGGGTCTCCCCGGTGTCGCATACTGGTGCGGACTTGCAGATGCTGCATGGACTGCTATCGGTCTTGCAATCGGTACTTACATCAACTGGCTTATCGTTGCAAAAAGACTTCGTGTCTATACACAGAAGTGCGGCAACTCAATCACAATTCCCGATTTCTTCTCAAACCGCTACCGTGACAGCAAAAAAATTCTTATGGGTATTTCTGCTGCAATTATCCTCATTTTCTTCATTCCCTACACAGCATCGGGATTTTCTGCCTGCGGTAAGCTTTTCTCCACACTTTTCGGTATCGACTATCACCTTGCAATGATTATAAGCGCTGTTATTATTATCGCTTACACATCAGTTGGCGGATTTCTTGCGGCATCCACAACTGACCTTATTCAGAGTATTGTTATGACTCTTGCTCTCGTTATTCTAGTTATCTTCGGTATTGATGCAGCAGGCGGTGTGGACAATGTTATGACTAACGCAAAGGGACTTACTGATTATCTCTCATTCACAGCACTTCATGATCCTGAAACAGGCGGTTCATCGCCATATTCCGCACTTTCAATTGCATCACTCCTCGCATGGGGACTCGGTTACTTCGGTATGCCACATATTCTTCTCCGTTTTATGGCTATTGAAGATAAAAATAAGGTTAAGACATCAAGAAGAATTGCCTCTGTATGGGTTGTAATTTCAATGGCTGTGGCAATTTTCATTGGTATTATCGGTAATTCACTTTCAGCAAACGGCACAATAGAAAAGCTCGGAGGCACACAGTCAGAAACAATTATTATGAAAATGGCTACATATATGAGCGAAAACGGATTTATTCTCGCTATTCTCGGTGGTCTTATTTTCGCAGGTATTCTTGCTTCTACAATGTCAACTTCTGACTCACAGCTCCTTGCTGCATCTTCAAGTATGTCTGAAAACCTGCTCAAGGGTATGTTCAAAATCAACCTTAATCAGAAACAGTCTATGATTTCTGCAAGACTTGTTCTTATCGTAATTGCTGTTCTTTCCGTATTTATCGCTTGGAATCCTGACAGCTCCGTATTCCGTATCGTTTCATTCGCATGGGCAGGATTTGGCGCTACATTTGCTCCTGTAATGATTCTTGCACTTTTCTGGAAGCGTTCCAACAAATATGGTGCAATTGCAGGTCTTATCACAGGCGGAGCTATGGTTTTCCTCTGGAAGTTTGTGATTTCAAATCTTGGCGGTGTTTTCGCTATTTATGAGCTTCTCCCTGCTTTTGTTTTAGCTATTGTCGTTAATGTAATCGTTTCACTTTGTACTGCAAAGCCTACTGATGATATGATTGCTGAATTTGACGCTGTTAATGCTGAATTAAAAAAATAATTATACTACTGTAAAAAATGGACGTTCGCAATGAACGTCCATTTTTATGTAGCGTTATACAAAAATTATGCTTCTTCAAATTCCTCGTCATCTACGTATTCCATAGCTTCTTCCATTCTCTGGAGGAAGAACTCGGAAACCTGCATAAATTCCTCATCATCGTCAATTGAAGCAAGGATTTCTTCGCCGTCCTCAAAAATCGACTTGAGAATTACGAGGTCGCAGTCGCTGTTAAGGAAATCCTCATCCTCAATCGCAGGAACCATAGCAAAATACTGCTCACCGTTAAGCTCAGCGGCATCAATTAACTCAAAATTTTTCTTGTTGCCCTCAGCGTCGATAAGCTCAAATAATTCGGGTGTGTACTCGTTCATTTCAGACATAATTTACTCCTTCTCGGCAATATTGATGTGCCAACGAAAATCATCACCTGTTAGCAGTTATACCAATTGTGCCATTTGATATTTCTATTATACACTATTTTTTCGGAAATTGCAAGCGTTAATTTCTGGCGGTTATGGTTCTATTTCAACTGCCCTGCCCTGTGCAAGACTTGCTGCACAGTCGAGATACCGCTGATTACTGCTGCCACGGAATTTTATTTCCCAATCCTTTTTGTCAATTTCAAACTTTCCGTCAATGAGATAATCCGACATTTCAAGAAGTCTGCCCCAGCCGTTCTTATCCCTGTTTTCAAAAAGTTCCTCAAATGTAAAGCCTGTGTAGGTTATGATGTTGAGCCCCAGTTTTTTAATTTCCACGGCTAAATCAGCAAGGGCATTAGCCTGCATAAACGGCTCTCCTCCGCTGAATGTCACACCGTCAAGTAAAGGGTTACCCTTGATTTTTTCAAGAAGTTCATCTGAATCTATATCAAATCCCCCGTTGAAATCGTGGGTTTCGGGATTGTGGCAGCCCTCACAATGATGAGGGCATCCCTGTGTAAAAATTGTAAATCTGATTCCCACACCGTCAACGATTGAGTCATTGACAGTACCTGCAATTCTGATTTTCATATATTAACTCCTATAAATGCCCTGTGAAATACATCACAGGGCATTTTATTAAACTGAATGTTTTATTCTGTCGTGCTCCTCTGCACGTTTACCGTTATTGAAACGGTCAAGAGTACCTACAAGATAGCCTGTGATACGTCTTATTCTGTCAAATGCAGTTGCACCGTTATGCTCTGTTCTGCCGCAGCATGGGCAAACATCGCCGATAATTCCTGTATATCCGCAGACAGGGTCTCTGTCTACAGGATGGTTGATGGAACCGTAACCGATGCCGGATTCC
>CALFMA010000261.1 GCA_937880065.1 uncultured Ruminococcus sp. | reverse complement strand
GGCAAAAAGGTTGCAACATTCAGCATTACCGATTACAGCGGTTCATTGCTTATAAAATGCTTTATCAAGGCGGAGGAAAAAGAGTATCTTGATACTCTCGGCGGTATAAAATCGGGAGTAACTCTCCTTGTATCGGGAAAAATCGACTATGACGAATACGCAAGGGATATATGTATTCTTGCAAATTCCATTATAAAGGTCAAGAGAATTCCCGAAATGGATAACTACCCCGAAAAGCGTGTTGAACTTCATTGCCACAGCAATATGTCGGCAATGGACGCTGTAACCGACCCTGTAAAGCTTATTTCAAGGGCAGCGGAATGGGGACATCAGGCTATGGCGATTACCGACCACGGCTGTGTACAGGCATTCCCCGACTGTATGTATAATATGCCCAAGAATTTCAAGGTCATTTACGGTATGGAGGCATATGTAGTAAATGACATTGACCGTCAGCTTATTCTGAAAAAGCCCGATAACCGTGATTTCAACGATGAAATAATTATTTTTGACGTTGAAACAACGGGATTGAGTTTTAAAAATGACAGATTGACAAGCATTGCCGCTGTTAAGGTGAAGAATTTGCAGAATGTGGATACCTTTGAAACCTATGTAAATCCGGGTATGCACATTCCCGAAAATATAACTGAACTTACAGGGATTACCGATGAAACCGTTGCCAATGCTCCCACAGAGGATGAGGCAGTACGGAAATTTATGGAATTCTGCGGTGATAATCCAATACTTGTTGCCCATAATGCAAACTTCGATATTACGATGATAAACGAAGTTCTGCAAAGGCACAATATTAACTTTGAATATAACTGGCTTGATACGCTGATTTTCTGTCAGGCTATGCTGCCCGAACTGGGACGACACAGGCTTAATAACGTGGCAAAGGCTTTGAAGCTTGGCAGCTTTGAGCATCATCGTGCAGATGAAGATGCTCTTATTTTGTCAAAGATTTATATTGAACTCATAAATCGCCTTAAAACCAAAAAAGGATTTACAAACTTAGGGCAGATTAATGAAATTGTCAGCGAAATTGACGTTAAAAAGCTGAAATCGTATCACCAGATTATTCTTGTGCGAAATCAGGCAGGCTTGAAAAATCTCTACCGCCTTGTTTCCATAAGCAACCTCGAATATTTCTACAAAAAACCGCTTATTCCGAAATCAGTACTTATGGAACATCGTGAGGGACTTATTTTCGGAAGTGCCTGTGAAGCAGGAGAACTTTTTCAGGCTATGCTTGAAAAAAAGCCCCAGGAGAAAATCGAGGAACTGGCAAGATTTTATGATTATCTTGAAATCCAACCCTTGTGCAATAACGAGTTTATGGTGCGAGAGGGAGTTGCCTCCGATGAGGAGGATTTGCGTGATTTCAACCGCTATATAATCGACTTGGGCGAAAAGCTGAATATCCCCGTATGTGCTACCTGCGATGTTCATTTCATTGACCGCAAGGACGCAATTTACCGTAAAATTATCCTTGCAAGCATGGGCTTTAAGGATGCTGAAAATCAGGCAATGCTCTATTTCCGCACAACAGAGGAAATGATGAAAGAGTTTGCGTATCTTGGCGAGGATAAGGCTAAAGAGGTTGTAATCACAAACACAAATGCCATTGCGGATATGGTTGAAGTTGTCCGCCCGATTCCAAAGGGAACTTTTACCCCTACCATTGACGGTGCGGAGGAAGACCTTGTACGTATTACTCACGAAAAGGCATATGAAATTTACGGCAATCCCTTGCCCGAACTTGTTGAAAAGCGGCTTGACAGAGAGCTTTCCTCAATTATAAAGCACGGTTTCTCGGTGCTTTATATCATTGCTCAGAAACTTGTTTGGAACTCTGTTGAAAACGGCTATCTCGTAGGTTCACGAGGCTCTGTAGGTTCGTCATTTGTTGCCTCTATGGCTGGAATTTCCGAGGTTAACCCCTTGCCGCCTCATTATATCTGCCCAAATGCAGAGTGTAAATTCAGCGAATTTATCCTTGACGGTAAATGCGGTTCGGGATTTGACCTTCCTGCGAAGAAATGCCCGAAATGCGGAACTGAAATGCTCCGAGAGGGACACGATATTCCCTTTGAAACATTCCTTGGATTTGACGGCGATAAGGCTCCTGATATTGACCTTAACTTTTCGGGTGAATATCAGTTCTATGCCCACAGATACACGGAAAAGCTTTTCGGCAAATCAAACGTGTTCAAGGCAGGAACAATTTCAGCCGTTGCAGATAAAACCGCATTCGGCTATGTTAAAAAATATTGCGAGGAAAACGGTATAAACCTCAATAACTCGGAACTTACCCGACTTTCTATCGGCTGTACGGGAATTAAGCGTACCACAGGTCAGCACCCCGGCGGAATGGTTGTTGTACCCTCGGATTATGAGGTGTACGATTTCACCCCTGTTCAGCACCCTGCGGATTCTGCGGATTCCGAAGTTATTACAACTCACTTCGACTTCAATTCCCTCCACGATACAATTTTAAAGCTTGACGAACTCGGTCACGTTGTACCGACTTTGTACAAGCATTTAGAGGATTTGACGGGACTTGAAATAAAGAATATCCCTGCATATGACGAAAAGGTTATACAGATGTGTACCGACTGCTCCGTTCTCGGAGTTACAGAGGAGGAAATCTACTGTAAAACGGGAAGTCTTGGCATACCTGAAATGGGAACGAATTTCACAATCGGTATGCTCCTTGATGCGAAACCCTCACGTTTCAGCGACTTTTTGCAGATTTCGGGACTTTCTCACGGAACGGGAATCTGGCTGGGCAACGGTCAGGAGCTTATCAAAAACGGCACCTGTGATATTTCCGAGGTCGTTGGAACGCGAGACGGCATTATGCTTTACCTTATTCAAAAGGGTCTTGATAACTCCACCTCCTTCAAGATAATGGAGAGCGTTCGTAAGGGCAGAGGCCTTACTCCCGAGTGGGAAGCGGATATGAAGGCACACG
>CALFMA010000260.1 GCA_937880065.1 uncultured Ruminococcus sp. | reverse complement strand
AATATGGCTTCTAAGTCTCACAGTTTCTTCAGCAACTGCAACTTTATCTGCAAAAATTGCACATTCGGTGAGAATTCTCTGTTCATCAACCTGAACATCTTCAAGAACACTCTTTATTCTTTCAATAAGCTTATTGTTATATTCAGCAACAGTCTCAGGTGAACGTTCTTCAATATAAGAAACGTGACCGAGAATTGTATCGCAACGTGAAAGAATATCAGCTTTAAGCTTTTCGCCTTCTCTTTCACGCATAGCAACGAAGTTAGAAGCAGCAGCATCGGTAACAGCCTTTACAGCGTTCCAGATTCTTTCTTCGTCGGCTTCGTTCTTGTGAACGGAAAAAATGTCATGATACCTTGCAACGGATGAAACAGTGACATCGTTTCTTAACTGATACTTCTCACCGATTTCATTCAGAGCATTGATGTATCCGCCTGCAAGTGAGTGATTGACTGAAACAATACAGTCTGCTTCCTCAAGCTCTTCAAGCTGAACATAGCACTCTGTCTTTCCTCTTGAAATATATGACTGAAGATATGTCTTGAGCTTTTCGTCAAGGAACCCATATGTTCTGGGAAAAATCAAAATATCTGTGATTAACGCTCTTGATTTCAACGGTTATACTCATGCCGTCAACAATCTGCTGAGCTCTGCCGAATCCGGTCATACTTCTTATCATTTTTTCTACCTCTCGATATTAAAAATAAACACCAAATATACTTTTGATTATATCCTTTTTATTATATATTGTTTTGATGCTTTTGTCAAACATATTATTGATTATTCCGGCAGGAATTGCATGAGCCCATGAGTATTGACGGAATGTCATTTTCATACATACCGTCAGTGCAGATAAAGTTCATTCTGTCGAGAAAAACACTGATTTCGCTGATGCGGCATCTGCCGATGTAACAATTGTGATTTGCAGCAAGGTTGAAGGCAGCCTTCAAAAGGCCCTCAACCACAAATGTATTGCTTCTGTCAAAAGAAAGCTCTGTTACTTCTGCATACATTCCGTCCATTACAAGGGTACATTTTCCTAAATTGGTTTCACCGTCGAGAGCATTGAAATCAACAACTGATTCTGATGTATCGGAATAATCGTGCTTGAAAAATATCATATTATTTCTTCTTTCTTTCCATTCCTGCGTTAATCATGAGCTTTCTGACCTCATCCTCGGTCAGATGGCGCCAAGCACCCTGCTTGAGCATACCGAGCTTGATTGAGCCTATAGCCGTTCTCTTAAGTCTTGCAACCTCAAGACCGACTTCCTCACACATTTTTCTGATCTGTCTGTTTCTTCCTTCATAGAGAATTATCTCAAGAACAACACGGTTTTCTTCCTTGGTGATGACTCTGACCTCTGCAGGTGCAGTTTTTCTGTCGTCAATTATGATACCTGTTGTCAGAGCCGTAATCTGATCCTCACTGATTGAAGGACGGACAGTAACTCTGTATGTTTTCGGGACATGTCGTGTAGGGTGTGTCATTGCATTTGCAAATTCGCCGTCATTTGTGAAAATGAGCATACCTTCAGAATCTCTGTCAAGTCTGCCGACGGGGAAAACTCTTCCGGGCACATCCTTGATAAGTTCTGCAACGCACTTTCTGTCCATTTCATCACTCATAGTTGTGATGAAACCACGAGGCTTATGAAGCATAATGTAAGTGCAGTTTTTCTGCTTTACAATTTTCAATAGTTCCGCCACTTATTTTTGCAATACCACTTGGATCATCCATATAAAGAGCTCCACCTAAACCTTCAAGTAATGCTTGTGAAAAACTGAAAACTGATTGAAGTGGCAAATTAATATCTGGTGTAATTTTTACCAAAAAATTATTTTTATTTTTTATGGAGAAAGAGATATGATTAATTATTTTATGATGTCAGATAGAGAATTTCTTTATCTTTGGGATGATGAACACGAGTGTTGGAAATACATCGTAACTTACTATGATTACGATGGAAAGCAGTATACGACTTGGATGAATGTGAAGGAATCTCTTAATGAAGTTGAGTGATAGGATGAAAAACTTTGAAGAAGAATGTGATGAAGAGTGTCGAGAACGAACGAAAACTTTTATACAGGTAGGAAGCATACTTTTTATTATAAGCGTAATGCTTTGTTATTTGTTCAAATGCTTCTAGGTTGACATTTTCTTAGAAACTTGTTATAATCAATTTAATAATTTCAATAATGGTGAGGTTTTTATGAATACTATTTTTATTAATAATATCCAACATAACATGAATATTGCAAAGAATACCATTCCTAATTTTGTTCTTAAAAATTTCAATATTCTTCCTAAATCTTTTATTCTAAATACTAATTTGCCTTGAATATCTTGTTCATCAAATTTATATTTAATTCCATCTTCTTGTATAATTATATCGTTGTATACTGTTTTTACACGTCTTGTTTCAATTACTGTACTACAGAAATTATTTTGTCCATCATTATATACTATGTTATCTCCTTTTTTTACCTCGCCAGGTTTCATTTCTTTTACAATTACTAAATCACCTTTTTGAGCTATTTCAGGTTGTAGTTCTGATGTCATTATGTAAAATCTGTAATTTAAATAAGCTAAACTTGACGATACTGTTGAACAGAATACTACTATTAATACATTTATAAATATTATTATTGATAATATTATACTAATTGCTATTTTTATATGTTTTTTTCTTTTTAATTTTATATCTTTTTCCATAACGAATTCCTTTCATTATGTACTAATTTTAGAATAACACTTCCGACATTTTTTTACAAGATTTTTTTACAATGTAATAATATCTTAATGTCTTTGTAATACTTCTGTAATATTATTTCTAAAATTATTACACATTTTTTATTTTAAATTTATTACTATTAAACATATATTAATGCAGTTGACGCGCAGTTTGAGAGGACCTTACGTCCGACCAACAAGGAGACGTAACTTAATATATCCTTTGTTTCAATGTTAAACATATATTAATGCAGTCGACGCGCAGCTTGGGAGGACCCTATGTCCGACCAGCAAGGAGACGTAACTTAATATATGTTTAACATAATTATTGTCAATTTGCTCCGTCCCTAATGTCAATTTTTTTCAATATTGTATTAATAACATTTTCACCAATATTTTCAAATAATTCATAGTTTTCCAAAACATCAGTTATTAAAGCCTTTATTGAAGCCAATGTACTTAAAGTTCCATCATAGAATTTTATTTTACCAGATTCAGTATCTACATTTACAATTGCTGTTGTATTATCCGCTATAGCGTAAATTATTGGTGTTGCGACATTAACAACGTCATCCAATTTACCTAATACAATTGAACCTGCAGAATTATTATATATTCCAATCCCCTTTAATCTTTCTACTTTTATTACTACTTCTTCTAAATTAACATCTATTTCTGCATTATTATAAATTCCATAACTTGATTTCATTTCTTCTAATTCTGCTTTGAATTCATCTGTGTTTTTTATTTCTTCATAATTTTCTATTTCTTCTGCTTCTATTGTTATTTCTGCTGATATTATATTACATACTGTTGCATCTTCTGAATTATAAATTCCTATACAATCATCTGCTGATACTACTATACTTGGTATTATTTCTTCATCTTCATTTTTTAATATTTCTACTTCTGAATTATTGTATATTCCTTTACTTCCAAATCCTATTGTTTCAATTATTCCGCCATTCATATTTAATTTAGAATTTTTTGCATTGTATATACAATTTGTTCCTATTCCTTCTGTTACTATTTTTCCACCTGATATATTTACTGTTCCTTCATTGTATATTCCTTTTCCACCATTTGTTGCATTTGTTATTATTCCGTTTTCTATATTTAGTGTTCCATTATTTAATATTACTGTTCCATTGTCTACTTCGTTTCTAATTATTCCCATTGAAGTTATTGTTAATGTTCCTTTATTTTCTATTGTATTTCCTGATGCTACTTTTAAAGATGGTAAAAGAAAGGCTTTGACACTTAGTTATGACGATGGTGTGGTCCAGGAT